>DATJQV010000034.1 GCA_035505375.1 bacterium
CACCTTCGCTCGACAGCAGGTCGACTTCTCATGCAAGGTAGCCATGCACGAGAATACAGCAGAGAAAACAGACTTAACTCACTCATCCGCAACCACTAGCCGCGCTCACTTTCAACGGCATTTCCGCCACGCTTGCCCTTCTTGTAACATGGTAGACCCCTTCTGCAAAGCTGGTATAAGGGCCGCGTCAGGATCGCACTATCTAAGAGAAAGAAAGGGAAGAAGAGGGATATTGAGCTTGTCCAATAACTCGACTGGCGCGTGCTTCTGCCACTATCCATTGAGTCAGGCATCGGCCAAGAGGACCAGCGCTTGTGGCGAGAACCTACCGCGCGGTAGTCTTGGAACAAGCTCCACTCCCCAATTTCTGGTCCGAATCGTGTGAATGGCGTCGTCCAGTCCCAGCCAAGCGCGGTGAAGAAGGGAACAGGCGAAGCTCGAACGACGCGCTGTCCGACAGGGGCCGCTGCGGCCAAGCCCGAATGATGAATTGACAGACTGAAGCCGTTCGGGAATGCAGCGCGGAGTTGTTCTTCTCAGTCGTCGTTGGACAGAAAGATCTTGCGGTTCTGGGCGAGGCGGTCAGCGAGACGTTTGAGGGCGTCGGGCGCGGTCCGTGACAAGGGGACAAGATGAAGGACTGAGGATGGAGGAGAGAGGATGAAGTTCCTCATTCCTTGCCTCTCCGTCGTCGGGCCGGTTTGTCGGAGGCGATGAACTCGGGCCGCGCCGTTCTGCGGCGCGCTTGTCGAGCGGGCAGGAGAATGCGCTCCCGCAAGGGACGCTCAACGCCCGAATCGGCGGATGAAGCGTGCTTCTCCCCGGGAACAAGGGCGAGTTCCACCCTTGCATCGAGGGCCAGCGCCAGCTTCGCCATCGTGGCGAGGGTCAGGTTGGCGGTGGAGCGGAGCACCTTGGCAACGTAAGCCCTCGACGTGCCAAGTCGGCGGGCCAATTCGGCCTGAGACACGCCGCGCTCGTCCATCATCCGGCCGATTTCCTCGCTGAAGACGAGCTTGATGTGTTCGACCCAGTACTCCGGTTCGCCCTCGTGGCGGGCGACCATCTGTCGGAACCACTCGGTAGCTTCAGTCATCTAAGCAAGCCCTCTCTCGCGCAGAGTTCATACGTTTCCATAACTTTCTCAATCTCCAGGTTCAGGCGAGCCCGGCCGGCGCGCTTCGGGCCTCCGTGGGTGCAGACCAGGGCGCGCCCAGAGAGGAAGCAGTACAGCCTCACGCCCGACGAGTGCTCCTTCAGTTCGTACGCCGGACCTCGCAGGTGGCGAAAGCGCTCCTCGCCTGTGCCGGCTCGACCGACCTCGGCCAGGCGCTGCATAACGCCGTCAAGGCTCCGCACCGCCCGTTCCGGTAGCGTACTGAGGAACTCCTGCGTCTCACACCTGCCGTCGCGCTCGAACGCCAACACGGTCCTCGCTGGCCCGTTCCTTATCGGAATCAGCTTCACCAAAATGCTAACCTATAGGTTTACACGGTCAAGTTCGGTCGACTGAGAGCCGACTGGTTCCGTCAGGAGGCGAAGTTGCTTTGCTTTGTAGTCAGGGGACAGGAAGACCTTGCGGTCACGCTCGAACCACTCGACGAGATCAGCCACCAGTGCGGGAGGTGAAGCTCCCATGGCGGCTCTAGAATAGACTCCCGCCGATGCAAGTCAAGCTGGAAGGAGGAGATTCCAGGAATGAAGGATTCGATGATTCCAGTGGCGGGTGACGGACAGTCGGCGGTCAGGACGGCGTGACGGTCCCTGACGACAGCAACTACGGCTTCGGCGCGGGGATGTCGAAGACGTCACGCGGCTTCGCCGCGAGTTTCCAGTTGCCAGTTGGCAGGTTGCAGTGGCCGGACGATTGGCCGCTGGGCAGGTTCCAGCGCGTGGTCTAGGGTTTCGGCGCTTCTACGTCAAAGACATCCTTACGGATTTTGGCCAGGACCTTGGGGTCGCAGCCACGAGCGGACCACTTGTCCAGCAGCACCTGGGCCGCCATCGCAAAGCTCTCACCCGAGATGCCCTGCTCCCGGCTCAGCTTGTAGAGCTGCCGGCCGAAGTTGAGGTAGGGTACGTACTGCGAGGTCGAGACGCCGCAGGCGTTGATGACCTCTTTGACCTTCACCTCCATGGCGTAGACCTGGGTAATGGCCGCTTCGTAGCGCGCGGCCATGTCTCCATGCAGGTCGTTCAGCGTATCCTCCACTCGCTCAACATTGTACTTCGCCTTCCAGCGATCGGCTCTCTTCTTCGGGTCAGTCATTTCGTACCTCCGTTCATGCTGTCTATTCTCGTGTCGTAGAATACCAGAGGCTGTGATAGCAGTCAAATACCGCAGTTTCGAGTCATAAGTCATTGCTTAGTAGTCTGTTATAATGTCCGGACATGCATTCAGCATAGCACCCGGCAGGTCACTCCCCCAGTCACTCCCCCAGTCACTCTCCGAGTGACTCCCCGAGTCACTTACCGAGTCACTCGGCGAGTGACCCCCCGAGTGAATTACCCAGTCAATTACCGAGTGACTTACAGAATGACTCGACGAGTGAGTCACCGAGTGACGCGGTGAGTGAGTCTCTGACTGACTTACCGATTGACTCCGCGAGTGACTCGCAGGGTGACTTACCGAGTGACTTGCCGAGTGATTCATGGAGTGATTCGAGGAGTGATTTGCAGAGTGACTCCAGGAGTCACCTGCCGAGTAGTTCGGGAACTGACTTGCCGGGTGCTTACCTATGTGCCGGTGTGGAACAACCTGCGGATGACTTCACATCTGGCAATCGGCCAGCCGCGGACCGTGCAACCGACGACATAGACTCCGTCGGACACCTGATTTCCCGCGTCATCTTTGCCGTCCCAGGCTACGGCATGCGCGCCTGCGGTCTTGCGGCATTCGAGCAGGGTCCGGACACGGTTGCCGCAGACGACGTACACGGCGACGAGGACACTGTCGTCTTCAGGCAGGCCGCACCGAAGCAGCAGCCTCTTCCGGTCCGGCTCGAATCCGGCGGCCGGGCCATTGGCCGGCGTGATAAAGGGCTGGGCAAAGTGTGGAGCCAGAGACCGGACCTCGACGCTTTCCATCTCCGTGTGACTTCGGATTGAGTCGCCGGAAGTCCACTCCCGGTTCCATGCGTTGGTGTCGCCATGCAGGTAACGTTCGAAGTACGCCGTCAGGTATCGGCGGACGGCCCTTTTCTGGGCGTCGCGCGTGTAGATCGAATGTCCGCCGTTCTGCCAGAAGACAGTGTGGTCCATGGAATAACCATGGTTGGCCCCGTGCAATGCCGCAAACGTGGCGGGCGCGTGCGCCCCTTGCCAATACGTGTTGCGGGCATGTTTCCACGGCGCGAACCGGTCGAACTGGCCGAACAGAAGCAGCGTGGGCGTCAGGACGTCTTGCGCGCGAGTCCGCGGCGTGCTGGGCGGTCCGGAGACGGCAACGATGGCGCGCAGCGTATCGTACAGCCCGAACCGGTCAGCCGCCAGCAGGACGATGCTCGCGCCCATTGAGTGGCCGGCAAAGCCCCAGTTCCACCGGTCGAGCGCTCCGTAGAAGCGGTCGCCGGGTACGGTGTCGAGCGCCGACACGTAGCGCGCGGCGTCAACCACAAGCCGGGCGCGCAGGTCGTGCTGCGGGATGATGGTCGGGTCCGAGTAGGTGGGCATGACGACTACGAAGCCCCGGGTAGCGAGGTGATAGGCGTAGCTGAAGTAGCGGTCGATGCCCATCATCCAGCCGTGGGCGAACACTATGATTGGGGCCGGAATCGCCGACTTCGGAAACGTGCCGGCGGAGTCAGGGAAACAGACGAGCGAATGCCTCATCAACTGGTAAGCGCCCGGGATGTCAATGGTCCGCGTGCCGCAGGGATACGGGCCGGGAGCCGAGTAGTCCGGGCCCAAGCCGCAGGCAACGGCGCACAGCAAACCGAGGGCACCGAGCAACCGGTGCATCATTCTCCACCGCCGGCCGCGAGCTTCGCGACCTGGATGCGTAGTGCGGCGAGCCCGGTGCTGTCGGCGCGGCCCGAGGCGTGCCAGCGGACGACGCCGCTGCCGTCGAGCAGGAACACGTACACCCGGCTGCGGTCTTCTACGCCGAGGCGCTTTGAGTAGCCGTCGATGTCGCCGTAGAAGGGCGCAACCCAGTGGCGGTTCTCTTCCGATGTGGCCTTGCGCATGCCCGAGTTGATGACACCGCGCAGCAGGCCGGGGATGCTGGGGCCCATCATCGGTACTTCGCAGGCGCGGAACTGGTTCACGGCGGTGTACTCCTGACGGAAGGGGCCGAGCCATGAGTCGATGTCGTCCTGCGACTGGCGCTGATACCCGAACCCAACCAACGTCATGTAAGTTGCCACAGAGTCGGGAAGGACAAGGCGCGTGCCGTCGAGCGCCGTTGCCTCAAGCCGTGGCAGTTTCACATAGGTTATGGGCGCAGCTCCTGCCATGGCCAGCAGCACCAATAGGCATGCGGCTAAGTTCTTCATGCTCACAGTTTCGACCGGCTTCCGTTCATGACCGGTTCAACGAGCAAGCGTTCATTGTTCAACGTTACTTCGTTCATCGTTGCCGGGCAAGGAATGCTCCGCGGCTGCGTTCATCGGCCCGTGCGTGGTTAACAACAACCTGACATCGTGCTTATCCGCAGCAAGCAGCGTCAATGCAGACTGGTGGTGAAAACAAAAGGAGTGAATGATGGCCGAAACGAAGATATGGAAAGCCAGAATGAGAAAAGCCTACCCCGAAGCCACGACTCACGTGGTCGTCGGTGAGGTCCTCGAAGAGAACCCGCTGTATCTCAGGATGCGATGCCGCGCCTTCCACTTCAAGCGCCCGACCGTGAATGCCAACATCACCACCAGCGACATCAAGGTCAGGCTGTTTCCGTGGGGGCAGATTTCCTATGTCACCGAACTGCCCGATTCCTCGGATTGGGAACTGGCGGAGGCCGGACTGGATGAGAAAGGGGACGTCGTCCTGAAGCACCCTATCAGCTCCGAGAGCATAAGTCTGAAGGAAGGGCTGGACGGCTGACGGATCAGCCGAAGTCAGAATTCAGAAGCTAGAATGCAGAAAGCAGAAGTGGCTGTCCGAATTGAGATGTTAGATGGAAGATGAGAGATGTAAGATGCACGATGGCATGGGCTTGAACCATGAACAAGAACTGCAGGCAGTCGAGCCGGAGCCGTACGTCGTCCGCCGTCCCTTGTTCCGTCGCTCTTTGTTGCTGGGAAGACAGAGGCAGTCCCGCGCACGGTCGAGGAAAAGCGGGTTTGCCTCCTTGAGGGACGATCCAGACGCTTCACGGGACTGTCCTCTGTTTTACCTCTGTCAGAGAACCGGATACTGCCTGCGTGGCACCGCGTAAGGTGGACTTTGAGTGATTAACAGAAACCTGACAATCGGCTTATACGCGCTTAGTCGATGGTTCATACACTTCCGCCGACCCTGAAAGGAGAAAACCGTATGAAGAAGACCGTAGTCGCCATGCTGCTGGCGATACTGGCAGCCGGCTCTGTCTACGCCCTTGACCCGGGCCAATCAGAGCTCGAATACAACGGCTGGTTCCGCTACACCAACCAGTCAAGCCCGTTCAAAGTCACGAGCCCGACCGTGAGCCGCTCCACGCTGGAGCGCGATTATCTGCGGGCCGGGCATCAGTGGACAAACAAGCTGTACTCGAAACTGACCCTCGACTTCCTGTCCTCGTCGAGCTACGCCGACGGCTTTTCGACGCGCATCAAGGAAGCGTACGTCGACATGGTGACGCCCATCAAGGACTTCAACCTCACCGCCGGAATGCAGAAGGTCTACTTCGGCGAAATCTACTCCTGGGATTATACCCATCCGGACAAGGAACTGGCTGACGACCGCGGCGTCTGCGCCAGCGCTGACTACGGCATGACGCTCAACGGATTCCTGCCCTCGGGCCTCGGCGAGCTGCAGCTCGGCGCGTACAACGGCGAAGGCTACAAGGTCACCGGCGCGAAGAACTCAGCCGCTCCCATGCTTCTTGCCAACCTGCGACTGACTCCGATTGCCGGATTCCAGGTCGGTGCCTCGGTCTTCAACAAGGTCAAAGATTTCTCCCCCTACTCCAACGGCAAGGCGGGACGCGGCACCGGCGCCGACACCACCAAGTTCTTCAACGCCGACACCGCCAACCGGAACCGTTTCGCCTTCGCGCCCATGGCGAAGGTGGCGTTCGGCCCGGTTTCGCTCACCGGCGAGTACATCATGTACAGCTACACACGTAACCTCTCCTACTATGCGCTGACGAGAGACACATCCACCCACAAAGTGACTGACTCGACCCTGACCGTGAGCAACAAGAACTACAAGATGTCGGGCATTGACCTGATGCCGCTCGTGACTCTGATGAACTCACACCTCGACGTCTTCGGCCGGTTCAGCACCTGGCAACAGAAAGAGCAGTCCGGAGACTCGATGCCGGAGAACAAGGCCAAGAGCCTGATGCGCTACGGCCTCGGCTTCAACTGGCACTTCCTCAAGCGCGCCGGCGGCTCCAAGCCCGCGGTCGCTTTCCAGTTCGCCTGGATTCACGAGCAGTCAGATGCGCTGAAGCCCGCGCCATCCACGGACAAGGTCGACCCGACGAACACGTTCATGGCCCAGTTCCGCCTCGAGTGGAACCACGTCCTGAACGCGAACTGACATTCGCAAGATATCAAGGAGAAGAACATGAAGAAACTGATAACAACCGTAGCACTGGCAGCCATGGTGACCCTCGGCACCGCCAAGGAAGTGGTGGTGAAGGGCTCGGACACCATGCTGAACCTGGTGCAGAACCTGGCCGAGGCCTTCAACAGCGCCCACCCGGACGCAACCGTGTCCGTCACCGGTGGCGGTTCCGGAGTCGGCATCAGCGCCGTCATCAACAAGCAGACCGACATCGGCGACGCCTCAAGGCCCATCGCGTCGAAGGAAATCTCCAGCGCCCGGGCCAACGGCGTCAACCCGGTGGAATACGCCATCGCGATTGACGGCGTCTGCATCATCGTCAATTCCGCGAACTCGGTCGAGAAGCTCACCGTCGATCAACTCGGTCAGCTCTATCAGGGCAAGATCACGAATTGGAGCGCGGTCGGTGGCCCCAGCCAGAAGGTCACGCTCTACGGACGTCAGCCCAGCTCCGGCACCTTCGTCTATGTCCGCGACGAAGCCGTGAAGGGCGAGTACGCCGCCTCGATGAACCAGATGAACGGTAACGCCCAGATTGTCGAAGCAGTCAAGGCCGACGCGGGCGCCATCGGCTACGTCGGTGTAGGCTATGCTCGCGAACAAGGCGTCAAGGTCCTGCAGCTCTCCAAAGACGGCACGAACTACTACTCGCCGCTCGACCAGGACGCCGTTAACTCCGGCAAGTACGCGCTGGCCCGGCCGCTGTTCCAGTACACCAACGGCAAGGCCAAGGGCGATGCCAGGGACTTCATCGCGTTCGAGGTCGGCCCGGAAGGACAGAAGGTTGTCAGCGACCAGGGTTTCTACCCGCTGACTCCGGGCTATCAGGCAAGCGACAGCGCCAATCTCCAGTAGATCAGTGTCTGCCTCTCTCAAGCCTGCAGGGGTGTCAGGGACATCCCTGCAGGCCGTGGCCGGCACGGGACAGCCGCGGCGCCGCTCAAGGAAGCTGACCGATAGGGCCGCAGGCGTGGTCTTCTGGGTCAGTGCGCTGCTATCCGCGGTTGTCCTGCTTGGAATTCTGCTTTTCCTGCTACTTTACGGCGTCCGGACCTTCCGCGAAGTGCCGGTATTCCGCTTCCTCTTCGGCACGGTCTGGAATCCGGATGCCTACGGCGTATCGTCATTCGGCCTCATCCCGCTGCTGCTCGGTTCGCTTCTGAGCACGGCCATCGCGCTCATCATCGCCGTGCCGTTAGGCATTGCCTCAGCCATCCTGATTTCCGAACGCCTCAAGGGCTGGGTGCGAGTCACGGCGAAAACCCTGGTCGAGCTCTTCGCCGGCTTCCCGTCAGTTGTGCTGGGGTTCTTCGGTCTGGTGATACTCGCCCCGTTCATCGCCCACCTCTTCCACGTACCATCCGGGCTGAACCTGCTTAACGCCAGTCTGCTGCTCGGGCTCATGTCGCTGCCGACAATCATCTCGGTTTCGGACGACGCACTCCGGGTGGTTCCGCATTCGTACCGCGAGGGCGCCTACGCGCTTGGGGCTACGCCCTGGACCACCGCGTTCCGCATCGTCCTGCCCGCGGCGAAGTCGGGCATACTCGCCGCGGTAATGCTCGGATTCGGCCGCGCGGTCGGGGAGACCATGGCAGTGATGATGGTCGCCGGCAACGCCCCGCTGATGCCGCACTCGCTCTTTCAGCCGTTTCGCACGATCACCTCGACCATCGCCATCGAACTCGGCGAATCCGCTTTCGGCTCGGCCCACTACTATTCGCTCTTCGCCCTCGGGTTCGTGCTGTTCCTGATTGCGCTCGGCACCAACCTGGTCGCCGAGTCGCTCATGAGACGCGCGAAGCGGAGTTTCACGCTGTGAAGAATGAGATTCAAGGAACCGAGGATTCAAGGGGTCCAGTGAACGGAATGTCCGGCTCGGGTCCGCACTCGAATCCTGGAATCCTGGAATCCTCGACCCCGGTCGGAAAGAAGCTCCGCCGCACCCGGTCCGCGAGCAGCTTCGGGTTTTGGATACTGGCGGTGCCGCTGGTCGCCTTCCTGGGCTTCATCGTGCTCATGTTCTACTACCTGTTCCGCAACGGGCTGGGCGTTATCAGTTGGCGATTCCTCACCCAGCCGCCGACGCACGGCATGACCCAGGGCGGCATCTGGCCCTGCATCGTGGGCACCGTTCTCGTCACCTTCGTCTCCCTCATCTTCTCCGTGCCGGTCGGCGTATGCTCGGCCATCTACCTTTCCGAGTACGCGCCGGCGAACTACGTGACCCGCGCAATACGCAGTTCCATCCGCAGCCTTGCCGGCATACCGTCAATTGTCTATGGGCTGTTCGGGGTAGCGCTCTTCGTCTCGGCCATGAGGCTCGGTCTCTCGGTCCTCGCCTCCGGCCTGACCCTCGGTCTGATGAACCTGCCGTGGATAATCGCCACCGCCGAAGAGGCAATAAGCGCAATCCCCGGTTCGTTCCGCGAAGGCGCGCTGGCCCTGGGCGCGACCAAATGGGAAGCCATAGGCCGCAACGTCCTGCCCTACGCCTTTCCCGGTATCCTAACCGGCGTCCTGCTCGCCGTCGCCCGGACCATGGGCGAAACCGCGCCGATTCTCTTTACCGGCGTGACCTACTACACGAAGCAATTGCCGACCTCGCCCCTCAACAAGTTCATGGCTCTACCCTACCACCTCTTCACCCTTTCGACTCAGCACGAACAGATGCTCAAGGTCCGCCCCCTGGCTTTCGGGACGGCCATGGTGTTGCTTGCATTCGTACTCGCGTTCGATGGCGTGGCCTTCGCTTTCCGGCTTCGGGCATCGTCATCCAATAAATGGCAGGTGTAGAGAAATGACGAAGTCAGATTGCCGAATGACGATTGCGCCGGGACCTCAATTCAAGGAGATGTGGAAATGACGCTGCCCGTCCGACAGCCGACAATCGCCAATCTAAAATCTAAGACCGAGAATCCCCTCAGCCAGACCGGGACGCCGGTGACCAGACCGGACCGAGGTCGGATCGAGGTCGACAGCCTGAACCTCTGGTTCGGCGACAATCACGTGCTCAAGAACGTGTCGTTCGAGATACCGGCCAACGCGGTCACCGCCATCATGGGCCCGTCCGGATGCGGCAAGTCCACGCTGCTGCGCACCATCAACCGGATGAACGACCTGATACTGGGCACCCGGGTGACGGGCGACATCCGCATCGACGGCGAGAGTATTTTCGCGGACTCGACCGACGTCATCGAGTTGCGCAAGCGGGTCGGAATGGTCTTCCAGAAGCCCAATCCCTTCCCCAAATCCATTTTCGAGAACGTCGCGTTCGGGCCCGCCATCCACCGGATGGGCGGCCAAGCCGACATCCAGCAACGGGTCGAACGGGCGCTCCGCCACGCCAACCTCTGGGAGGAGGTCAGGGACCGGCTCCACGACAGCGCTTTCTCTCTGTCCGGAGGACAGCAGCAACGGCTCTGTACGGCCCGCGCTCTCTCGGTCGAGCCCGAGATCATCCTGCTCGATGAACCGGCCTCAGCCCTTGACCCGCACTCGACCGCGCGGCTTGAGGAGTTGATACGCCAGCTCAAGCAGGACTACACCGTCGTCATCGTCACCCACAACATGCAGCAGGCGGCCCGCGTCTCCGACTGGTGCGCGTTCCTGATGCTGGGCGAGCTGGTCGAATTCGGCCGGACCGAACACGTCTTCACCAATCCTCGAGACAAGCGGACCGAGGACTTCCTGACCGGGAAGTTCGGATGAGCCGCACGATGTTTTCCTTGAACCTGTCAAGGAACTGGCCATAATGAATCGTAGTGAGGAGTGCTGATTGACTACCCTTCTAGAAGACAAAATAGCTGAGCTGAGACAACAGCTCATCACCATGGCCGGCATCGTCGAGGAGATGATAGCCGACAGCATTGAGGCGCTCGTTAACCGGGATCCGGCGCTGGCCGAGACGGTCATCAGCCAACATGAGGACCACGTTAACCGGCTTGAAATTGAGAACCAGGATACCGCCATCAACCTCATAGCGCTGCACCAACCCGAAGCAAAGGACCTGCGCACGATCGCGATGGCTGTAATGATCAACGACGTGCTTGAAAGGCTGGGCGACCACGCGGTCAATATCGCGCAGGCGGCACAGTATCTGATTCCCCGCCCACCGGTCAAACCGCTCGTCCACATCCCGCAGATGGCCGACCAGGCCGTCGCCATGCTCAAGGACTCACTCGACGCCTTCACCCGGACCGACCCCGAACTGGCCCGTTCTGTCTGCGCACGCGACAACGCAGTTGACGAACTCAATCTCTCTGTCCGATCC
Organism: bacterium; assembly: GCA_035505375.1. Taxonomy (NCBI): domain Bacteria; species bacterium. The sequence goes on from DATJQV010000034.1 coordinate 10,985, forward strand.
GAACTCATCGCAACCATGGTTGCCGATTCCGGCACCATCGAGCGGGCTCTGAAGCTGATTCTGATAGCGCTCAACCTCGAGCGGATTGCCGATCTGGCGACAAACATCGCCGAGGACGTAATCTACATGACCACCGGCGAAGTCATCAAGCACGGAAGGGGCGCGGCGCCTTCTACCGACCCGGCCGCCCCACCTTCCTCTGACCATTGAGCCGCCTGGTAGCCGTCGTTGATGACGAACCTGATATCCTTGAACTCGTCTCGCTCCACCTGAGCAAGGCCGGGTTCGCCGTCCGGACCTTCCCCGACGCCACCCGCTTTCAGAAGTCGCTCGCGTCCAGTCTGCCCGACCTTGTTATCCTCGACCTGATGTTGCCCGACGCCGACGGAATCGACGTCTGCAAGTACTTGAAGCAGGAAGCCCGCACCGCGCACGTGCCTGTTGTCATGCTGACCGCCCGCGGAGACGAACTCGACCGGGTGCTGGGTCTGGAAATCGGCGCCGACGACTACATAACCAAGCCGTTCTCGCCCAAAGAACTCGTGGCACGCGTCAAGGCGGTGCTGCGCCGTCACGAAAAGAAGGTGGAGCCGGACACGGTCGCGTTGGCCGAGGGAATCGCCCTGGACAAGAACCGCTACGAGGTCACTGTCCGGGGCCGCAAGCTCGAACTGACGACCACCGAGTTCAAGCTCATCGAGATTCTTGCGGAACGCCGCGGATGGGTGTTCAGCCGTGACGAACTCCTGAGCCGGCTGTGGGGCGATGAGAAAGCAGTACTCGACCGCACGATCGACGTACACATCACCAACTTGAGAAAGAAGCTGGGCAAGGCCGGGCACCTTATTGAAAACGTACGGGGCGTCGGCTACAAGCTCCGCGATTGAAGCGCTACATCCTGCTCCGGTTGCTCGCCATCCAGTTGGCGATAATCGTGGTTCTTCTGATCGCCGGCCTTGTCGCCGCTCACGGCACCGGCCGTGCCCTGGTGTGGATTGCTGCTGCCATCGTGACCGGTGCTGCCGGGGTCACGTCGTACCTGTTTGCTCGCGGCTTGGCGCGTCCGGTCCGTGACCTGACCGTTGCATTCCGCAAGCTCAGCGCCGGCGAGTTTGACGTGAGGGTCATGCTTGGGAAGCGCGGCCGGCTCCGCGAACTTGGGGACAGCTTCAATGAGATGGCCTTCAATACCAAGACGCTGGTGGCCGAGCTGCGGCAGCAGCGCGAGGCCCTCAACGCCATCGTCGGGTCAATCCAGGAGGGACTGGCCGTAGTGGACAGTTCCGGCCGAATCGTCCTCGCGAATGCCAGTTTCCGGAAGCTCGCCGGTGAACCGAAGGTCGAGGGCCGGCACTACTGGGAAGTCATAAGAGAACCGGACTTCGTCGAACTCGTGCGTGCGGTGACGACTGAAAGCCCGACCGCCGTGCGCCAACTACAGATAGGCGGGCAAGACTTCGCGTGCAGCGCCAGCTACCTCTCAGCGGCCAACCAGGTCGTCTTGACCTGCCACGACAACACCGAGGTCGCACGGGCGGCGCGCATGAAGAAGGACTTCGTCCAGAACGTTTCGCATGAACTACGCACGCCACTCACCGCCATCAAAGGCTTTGCGGAAACCATGGAGACCACGGTCGACAGCAACAATCGGCCCTATCTTGAGACCATCATCCGCAACACCGACCGGCTGGTCAGCCTCGTGAAGGACCTGCTCGCCCTGTCTGAACTCGAAGAACACGGGACAGAGCTCCAGCTTGAAGACGTGGACCTGAGCCAGGTCGCCGCACAGATGCTCGTGCTTTTTGAGAAGGCCGCGAGCGACAAGGGACTCGCGCTGAAGCTGTCATCCTCAGGCTGGAGCGGTTCGCTTCGTGCCGACCGGTTCAAGCTTGAACAGGTATTCACCAACCTGCTTGACAACGCCGTGAAGTACACCGAAAAGGGAGAGATCGAAGTCACGTTGAGCCGTGATTCGGCCGTTGGGAGTGGCGCATCGGGTAATGAGTGCGCTGTCATCGAAGTCCGCGACACCGGGCCGGGCATCGCGCCTGAGCACCTGCCGAGGCTATTCGAGCGCTTCTACGTGGTGGACAAAGGCCGCTCGCGCCAGCTTGGCGGTACCGGCCTGGGCCTGTCCATCGTCAAGCACATCGTTCTGCTTCACGGCGGCGAGGTTTCGGTACGAAGCACTCTCGGCGTCGGCACGGCCTTTCGGATAGTGCTCCCGGTCCGCGCGGGCTCTTCCTAGCCGACCGCTCCTCACCGTCTTTCGTCTTCCGCTTCTGCTTGAATCTCCGGCGTCTAACTGCGGCCTGACACCTTCCTTATAACCGCTTAACAACGACCTGCTAGAATGGGCCCGAGATGAATACCCGTTTGCCGTTCGCCTCATCCTTCCGAACGAGCCAAACGGGCTTCGGTACTACCTCAGGCAGGGGAGAGAAACCGCTCTCCCCTGCCGCCATCTTCGGCGGACCTCTTGCACCGAAAGAAAGGAAACAGTGTACATGGGCATCGTCCATTCTCCCGAGACGCAAGTCGCCCACAGCTCAGGCGCGCAGACTACGACAGCTTCGGAGACCCGTTCAGAAGTGGTGACCGGCAACACAATGCCGCGTCTCTCGCCCCCGTTCGCCTTCGAGGTCGAGGAGTTCCACTCCCAGATTCCGGATGATGACTGGCGCCACCGGCACGGAGTGCCCCAGATACTCGATTTTCCCTGAATAGTGGGACTTAAGACACGAGGACCATACGCAGGTGCTGCTTTGACCGAGGCCCTGTTGAGCGAGAAGCCGCCGGCGCCAGGCCAATAGCCATCGGCTGCGCTGCCGGGCCGACATCACGGGTCGTCTACCGCAAACCACGGGTGAGGGGGCAAAGGCGTGTATGCGACGGCAGACGTTCTACCAAACTGTGTGGAAATGCGGGTATTAGTCAGCACATTTTCCATGATTGACAAATACCTGCCGGGGGCTAGACTTCCGTTAATTGATGTCGGGTCGCGTCCTCGATTCCGGCGCCGTTGCGCGCTCCGAGCCTGCGCCCCGACATGGGGAGCACTTAACGAAGCGTAAGTAATGCTGATACCGTTTCTTGATGCGACCGCGGACAGTCTGGAGCTCCTGGACGAGTCTCAGAAGGGCATCTGGATTGCGGACAACCACGGACGCATCGTCTTACCAAACCGGGCCTTGGCCCGGCTCTCCGGCTACGGCGGCCATAAGGGACGCATGGTACCGGTCATGGAGAATTCGTGAACTCGGCCGTCGCCCATGTGTCATCAAGCCGCCTGGCTCGAAGCTTGATTATCCCACTGGCTGCGCAGCATACTACCCCCCGGCAATCCAACCCCGGCCCTGGCCGCCTAGGTGGCCAAATGAGTAGCGGCATAGTGGGAGTTTTGAGTAACTTCGGCGCGGAAGTCATGTTCAGCTTCATCCTGCCGACCAAGGAGGACGTGTGATCAATACCAAGAAAAAGATTCTCGTGGTCGAATCTGATTCCGGCCTGCGTGAAATCGTGCGAGGCCAGCTCGTGAAAGAAGGCTTCGACGTAACCACGGCCGCCGACGGATTCCAGGCTGTGATAACTGCACGTCAGACTGAGTTCGACCTCGTCATCCTGGAGCTGATGCTTCCCAAGATGGACGGCTACTCGGTCTGTCAGCTGCTGAAGTCGAGCGGGGCAAATGCCCCAATCGTTATCTTCAGTGCCCGCTCGTCGCCGGAGGACGTTCGCCGCGGCTTGGACATGGGCGCGAGCGCATTCGTTCCCAAGCCGAGCGATGTTTCGGTACTAGTCGGCAAGGTCCGCGAGATTCTCTTTCCCCAGCAGGCTGCGCCGGGAAAGCAGGCTGCCCCAACGGTCGTTGAACAACCAGCGGCGAAACAGCCCAAGGAAGCACCGGAAGTCAAGGAACGCGTCGAACCCGCACCCAAGCCCAAGGAAGAGGCACCGAAGCCCGCCCCTCAACCTCCCAAGGAACTGACCGAAGCTGACGCTCTGGCCGAGGCCGAACGCAAGGAGCTGGAAGAAGAAGAACGCAGGCTTGCCCAGAAGCGAGCACGGTTGGAGACCGAGGCCAAGGCCCGCGTCGAGGCCGACCGCAAGAAGAAGGAAGAAGAGCAACGGCTCGCCGCGCAACGCGCCAGGGACGAAGCCGAGGCCAGAGCCAAGGCTGAGGCCGAACGTAGACGGAAGGAAGACGAACAGCGACTCGCCGCGCAACGCGCGAAAGAAGAAGCGGACGCTAAGGCCAAGGCTGAGGCCGACCGCAAGAAGAAGGAAGAAGAGCAGCGGCTCGCCGCGCAACGCGCCAAGGAAGAGGCCGAAGCCAAGGTCAAGGCTGAGGCCGAGCGGAAGCGCAAAGAGGAAGAGGAACGCAAGCTCGCCGCTCAGCGCGCCAAGGAAGAGGCCGAGGCCAAAGCTCGCGCCGAGGTCGAACGCAAGCGTAAAGAGGAAGAGGCGCGTAAACTTGCCGAGCAGCGCGCCAAAGAGGAAGCCGAAGCCAGGGCCAAAGCCGAAGCGGAGCGCAAGCGGAAAGAAGAAGAACAGCGGATTGCCGCTCAGCGTGCCAAAGAGGAGGCCGAAGCCAGGGCCAAGGTCGAGGCCGAGCGCAGGCGCAAGGAAGAAGAACGGAGACTGGCCGAACAGCGTGCCCGTGAAGAAGCTGAGGCCAAGGCTCGCGCCGAGGCCGAGCGCAGACGGAAAGAGGAGGAGGCGCGCCGGCTGGCCGAGCAGCGCATCCGGGAAGAAGCTGAGGCCAGAGCCCGTGCCGAGGCCGAGATAAAACGGCTCGAGGAACAGGAGCGCAGGCTCGCCCTGCAGCGCGAAAAGGATGAGGCCAAGGTAAACGCCCGCATCGATGGAGAGCGCAAGAGACTGGAAGAGGAAGAGAAGCGACTCGCCGACCGCCGAGCCCGACTCGAGGCCGAGGCCAAGGTCTACGCCGAGGAGAGCCGCAAACGGAAGGAAGAGGAAAAGAAACTCGCAGACCGGCGTGCCCAACTGCAGGCCGAAGTCAAAGCCTATGTCGAGGCTGATCGCAAACGGAAAGAAGAAGAGGCTCGGCTTGCCGCACAGCGTGCGAAGGAAGAAGCTGAGGCCAGGGCACGGGCCGAGGCCGAACGCAAACGCAAAGAGGAAGAGGAACGTAAGCGCCGCGAAGAGGAGCAGCGCGCCAAAGAGGAAGCCGAAGCCAGGGCCAGAGCTGAGGCCGAGCAGAAGCGAATCGAGGAAGAGGAGCGGCAACTGGCAGAGAAGCGCGCCCGCATCCAGGCAGCGGCCCAGGCCCGTGCGGAAGCGGAGCGCAAGCTCGCCGAGCAGCGTGCCAGGGAAGAAGCGGAAGCCAAAGCCAGAGCCGAGGAAGAGCGCAAGCGGCTTGAGGAAGCGGAACGAAAGGTCGCCGAGCGCAAGGCCAAGGCGGAAGCCGAGGCCAAAGCCCGTGCCGAAGCCGAAAGGAAGCTCGCGGAGTTGCGCGCCAGGGAAGAGGCCGAAGCCAGAGCCCGGGCGGAAGAGGAACGCAAGCTGGCCGAGCACCGCGCTCAGGTAGAGGCCGCAGCCAAGGCCCGCGCTGAAGCCGAGCGCAAGCGCCTGCAGGAAGAGACCGAAGCCAAGGCTCGTCTCGAGGCAGAACGCAAGGAGTGCGAGGAAGCGGAACGGAAGCTCGCGGAGCGCCGCGCCCGCCTGGAAGCCGAAGCCAAGGCTCGGGCCGAGAAGAACCGCAAGCCATAGAACTGTCCTCGCGCCTTCTGGGCTGAGACCGGGCCGCTCTACTTACGGCCGATGACCACAAGACAGCTCATAACGGCCGCGCTGGCTGAAGACACAGGTTCCGGCGACATCACGTCGCGGCTCACCGTCCCATCAAACCGGCTTGTCCATGCGCGACTGGTCGCACGTGCCAACGGCATTCTGGCTGGAATCGACGTCTGTCGACAGGTCTTTCTCACCCTCGACCACACCATCCGATTCAGGCACAAGCAGAGTGACGGCATCCGGTTCCAGAAGGACGAGGTTCTGGCCGAAATCCAAGGCAGGGCTCTGCCCGTCCTGACCGCCGAGCGTACCGCCCTGAACTTCATCCAGCGGCTGTCAGGAGTAGCCACCGCAACCAGGCGATTCGTGGACGCGGTTCGTGGCACGAACGCGGTCATCCTGGATACGCGCAAGACGACGCCGGGCTGGCGAGCGTTGGAGAAGTACGCGGTCCGCTGCGGTGGCGGTACGAACCATCGTGTCGGGCTGTTCGATATGATTCTCATCAAGGACAACCACATCGCCGCCGCCGGCTCGATTACCGCGGCTCTCGAACGGTGCCGCTCAAGCCGACTTCCGGTCGAAGTTGAGACTCAGACTCTGGCCGACGTCAAGGAAGCCCTTGCTGCCGGGGCAACTCGCATTCTGCTCGACAACATGACAGTGACCCAAATGAGGAAGGCTGTGGCTATCGCCCGAGGGAAAGCGAAGTTCGAGGCCTCGGGCGGCATCAACTTGAAGAATGTGCGCCGGGTCGCGGAAACCGGAGTGGACTACATCTCGGTCGGGGCCATCACACACTCGGCTCCGGCCGTTGACATCGCGCTCGATTTCCTGCCGGACTGAGCCGGCTAGATCTCCTTCACAAAGTACTTGCCCGGCAACTGCCGAACCAGACCCTTGATCTCAAGCTGCATCAGAACCGAGAGCAGTCCTGCCATCGGCATCCCCAGCCCCTCGCAGATCTCGTCCACGTGCGCGGGCTCGTCAGTCAGGAACTCCATCACCGGCTTCTCCTCGGCCGCCACTTCTACCCTCGACCGCTCGTCAGCCCGCTTCGCCACCCCCAACTCAAGCAGCACGTCGTCGACCGAAATCAACGGCCTTGCCCCATTCTTCAGCAGTCGGTTGATACCGAGGCTCTGCTGCGACGTGATGTTGCCCGGTACCGCAAACACGGCCCGGCCCTGATCGGTCGCCCATGCCACGGTATTGAGCACTCCGGACTTCTCCCCGGCCTCGACCGCCACGACTGCCCGAGAGAGTCCGGACACCACCCGGTTTCGCTTCGGAAAGTTCATGGCCAGCGGCTCGACTCCGAGCGAGAATTCGGACATGACCGCGCCTCGGGCAGCGATGGCCTCGTATAACCGGCGGTTCTCCGGCGGATAGAAGACATCTATGCCGCATCCGAGCACGGCCAGCGTCCGGCCGCCGCCGTCGAGCGCGCCCTTGTGCGCGAAAGTGTCCACGCCCCGTGCCAATCCGCTCACCACGGTGACGCCATGCTGCGCGAGTTCGTGTCCCAGCTTCTCCGCGACCTGCCGGCCGTAGTGCGACGGCACCCGTGTGCCAACTACCGCGGCCGCAGTCCTGTCATCCGGCAAGAGATCCCCTCTGACGAACAACACCGGCGGCATGTGCGCGAGCTTCTTCAGGTTCTCGGGATAGTCCCTGTCACCGTAGCCGATGGTCCTGATGCCCAGTTCCCGCGCCGCCTTCAGCCGCCGCTCGGTCTCATCGCTGCGCCGATACGACCGGACGGCCGCGGCAAGTTCCTGGTCAACGCCCTTGACCTCGAGCAGGTCATTCAGGCCGGCGGCGAACACTCGCTCCGGCGTACGGAATCGGGCAAGCAGGTTCTTCAGCCGCGTCTCGTTCATCCGCGGCACCGCGTACAGGTCGACGTAGCCTTCGTTCACTATGCCCTCGGAAAGAGCCGGTTGATGCCCTGCCGCAGTTCGTCGATGCCCTCGCCGGTAAGACCGGATACCCAGACACGCTCCGCATCCAGCCGGATCGCGGGTTTGCGCCCGGTCAGCAGGTCCACCTTGTTCAGGACAACGATCCTCGGCCGTTTCAGAATCTCCTCATTGTAGCTGCCGATCTCGCCTACCAGTTCCTCATAGTCACGCTTGGGATGGCCTTCGGCCACGTCGATGACAAACACCAGCATCCGCGTCCGCTCGATGTGACGCAGAAACGCAAGGCCGAGTCCCTTGCCCTCGTGTGCGCCCTTGATGATGCCCGGCATGTCCGCGACCGTAAACCGCACGTCCCGGGTCTGGATTACGCCGAGGTTCGGCGTCAGCGTGGTGAACGGGTAGCTCGCCACCTTGGGGTTGGCCCGCGTCAGGCGGGATAGCAACGTCGATTTGCCGGCGTTGGGCAGCCCGACGATGCCGACGTCGGCCACCAGTCTCAGCACGAGCTTGACCTTGCGCTCCACGGCGGGCTCGCCCGGATCGAAGCGCCGCGGCGCCTGGTCGGTCGAGGTGGCGAATCTCGCGTTGCCTCGGCCACCTCTGCCGCCTTGCACGATGGCCAGTTCCTGGTTCGGCGCGAGAATCTCGCCGAGCTTTGCGCCGGTCCCGATATTGAAAACGTCGGTACCGAGCGGCACGGGCACGCGTATGCTCTCACCCTTCGCGCCGTGACGGTTCGCGCCCCTCCCGTGCCCACCCGCGCCCGCCTTGTAGAATCGGTGATACTCCAGATCGGCCAGAGTCTGCAGATAGTGATTGCCCCACAAGACCACCGAACCGCCATCCCCGCCGTCGCCGCCGTCCGGCCCGCCCTTCGGGACGAACTTCTCGCGGCGGAACGAAACGCAGCCGTCACCACCTGACCCGGATCGAACCTGGATAGTGACTACGTCAACAAAACGCATGGAGGAATGGGGCTAGGGCAAGGGTTCAACGGATCGAGTGTCTCGCACTTTATCCCTTTGTCCCTCTATCCCTTGGCGAGTTTCCGCCGCAGCGCCATCATCACCGGTTCCGGAACGAAACAGCTCAGCTCGCCGCCCTTGGCCGCAAGCTCCCGCACCAGCGAGGAACTAAGGTAGAAATACCGCTCCGAAGGCACGAAGAAAACGGTTTCCACGGCCGGCGCCAGCTTGCGGTTGGTCAGCGCCATCTGGAACTCATAGTCGAAGTCCATCACGGCCCGCATACCGCGGATGATGGCATGAGCGTGCTCCTGCCGAGCGAAATCCACCAACAGGCTGTCGAAACCCTGCACGGTTACCCCGTCCATTCCCTTCGTGACTACCTTTGCCAGGTCTATACGCTCCTGCCATGCGAACAACGGGTGCTTCTCCTGCCGACTCGCCACACCGACAACTACCTTGTCGAAGAGTTGCGCCGCGCGCTTGACCACGTCCAAGTGCCCTAATGTTATCGGGTCAAAGCTGCCGGGATATACCGCGACCCGCCGTTCTGCCTCCGGCTCTCTGCACTCTGACTTCTGGCTTCTGGTTTCTGCCCTCGCCTGCCTCATGATAGCCTCCTCAACACGCTTACCAAGGTCTCGCCGTAGGTTCCCTGCTTGATCGTCTCCCAGCCGTTCGGCGCCAGCGGCATCTCCTGCCGGTGATGTTCGGCCACGAACCACCCGTCCGGGGCAAGGACGTCGAACTCGGCTGCCCGGTCGAGCGTCGCCTGGACCAGCCCGTGCAGGTACGGCGGGTCTGCCAGCACGAGATCGAAGCGCACCCCTGCCAGTTTCTTGAGCACCCGCAGCACGTCACCGCGCACGAGTGTCACATTCGGCAGACCCTTCAGGTTTTGCCGCAGGAACCGCAACACCATCGCCTGCTGCTCCACGAAGACGACCGACTCCGCGCCCCGCGACAACGCCTCGATACCGAGCGAGCCGCCGCCCGCGTAGAGGTCGCAGGCCTTCGCCCCGCGCACCCGGGAACCGACGATGTTGAACATCGCCTGCCGCGTCACCGCCTTGGTCGGCCGCAGGCCCGCCCGCGGATACTCAAGCTCCCGGCTCTTGTACCGTCCACTGCTCACGCGCACGTGGCAACCTGGTTTCTGAATTCTACTCTGTCCGAACTCTGAATCTGCGTCATCTGCGTAATCTGCGGATAATCCTGTCCTCGTCCGCAATTCTGCATTCTGGTTTCTGGTTTCTGAATTCTGCTTTGTCCGAATCCTGAATCTGCGTCCACCTGCGGTTGCTCTATTCGGGCCTAAGGATGATTATCGGCGTCAGTTCATCGCCCTGGCCAGCCGGGTTGTCGCGCATCGCCTCCTGCACCAGCTTCACGTCCAGGCCGTCATTCGCACCGACAACCAGGCAGCCGAAGATGTCATTGGCGTCAACGATGGCGACCGGGAAGCCCAGTTCCTTCGAGAGCATCTGCGCGGTTCCGTCCGGGTCCTTGGGCCCCTTGATGACGCACTCGTAGAACTCCTTCACCCCTGAAGTGTGGGCCGCGTCAATCATCGCCGCCTGCTTGCCCGCAACCTTGTAGAAATCGCCGCTTCTCCCCCGCAGCTTGCCCCACGCGCCCGCAAGCGCGGCCCGGACAATCCTCGGCGCGCCGACCTCCTCTATCGCACACTGCATCGACCAGGACGCGCGCAGCCCGATACCGTATGGCACCTTCTTCACGAACCGCCAGAGCACCGTTGCCCAAAACCCCGGCCGTATCTTCGAAATTGGTATCGCCCGTCCCTGCATGACGGCCACCGGACTCTCGGCGATCGTAATGATGTCTCCTGGTTGCGCCACCGCCAGCGCATACCGCTTCACGGTTTCCACCATCGGGTCGGTCTCCAGCAGCACGTGTGTCTTGACCGGAATTCGCCTGATTCTCCGGCCACACGCCTCGATGACCGGCGGCTTCTCTTTCTTCGCCATGCGTCAATGTACCAACAATCGGCCTGGAATCAACATACGAGGCCAAGTACCAAGGACAAAGGACTAAGGACAAAGCAAGTAGAAAAGGGACATGGACAAGTCGGACTTGGTACTTTCCACTTTGGTCTCACTTTGCTTTGTCCTTACAACTTTGTCCTTGGGCGTCGCCTGCCTGCTCTGCTTTACTTAAGGCGTGCCTCGCCTATCATTCTCCCCGATGCACGAAGCCCCGGCAGGCGACGCCCGCACCGATGCCCATTTCACCCGCCGCGTCGGGGCGTTCAGCGTCGGGACACTGCTCTCGCGGATTCTCGGCGTCGTGCGCGAGTCGGTGTTCGCTTACCTGTTCGGCGCGGGTTTTGCGACCGATGCCTTCAACGTGGCGTTCCGCATACCCAACATGCTGCGCGACCTGTTTGCCGAGAGCGCACTCTCCGCCGCGTTCGTGCCGACCTTTGTCCGGAGCCTGCACGAAGGAGACCGGCGCAGGTCGTGGGCCTTTGCCTCAAACATGTTCAACACGGTCGCGCTCATCACCGGCGCGCTGTCGGTTCTCGGCATCATCTTCGCGCCCGCGGTCGTGAAGGTCATCGCGCTCGGCTTCTCGCACGACCCGGCCAAGATGCACCTGACGATGGTCCTCACCCGCGTCATGTTCCCTTTCCTCCTGTTCATTGCCATCGCCGCATGGGCCATGGGAATCCTCAATGCCTGCGGCACGTTCTTCATGCCGGCGGCCGCGCCCGCCGCCTTCAACGTCTTTTCGGCCCTGATTCCGCTTGCCGCCTATGGCTTCCTGAAGGCCCGCGGCATCGAGCCGATCCTGGGCATGGCCTGGGGCGTAACCATCGGTGCAGTGGCCCAGTACTTCATCCAGGTGCCGAGCCTGCGGCGTCACGGTTACCGCTGGACCCCGGTAATGGACGTCCGCTCCCCGGAACTGCGCCAGGTCTTTCGGCGCTGGGTGCCGATGGTCCTCGGTTTTGCCACCTGGCAGATCAACTTCATGGTCAACACGTTCCTGCTGGCTTTCCTGCCCCAGGGCTCGGTCACCTGGGTGAACTATGCCTACCGGATTCAACATCTGCCTGCCGGGCTCTTCGGGACCGCGGTCGAATCCGTATCCGTCGCGGAGTTCTCGCACCAGATGGCGCGCGCCGACGTGCCCCGGCTCAAGAGCCGCTTCCGTCACTCGATGGCGCTGATCTCGGTACTGACCCTGCCGGCCGCGATTCTCCTGATAGCGCTGGCGGTTCCGGTAACGCGCCTCATTTACCAGCACGGCCGGTTCACCCCGCACGACACGACTCTGACCGCGCAGGCGCTGGCGCTCTACTGCCTGGGCATCTGGGCGGCCGGAGCTACCAACATCGTCGCCGCCGGCTTCTACTCGACCGGCGACACACGGACGCCCGCCTTCACCGGAATGAGCGTTGTTGCCGCCAACATCGCCATCAACCTCGTCCTGATGCGGTACCTCGGATTCCGCTCCTTTCCGCTCGCCGCCTCCTTCACCCAGCTCGTCAACTTCATCATCCTCTATGCCATACTCCGCCGGCGCACGGGCGGACTTGAGGGACGCTATATCGCCGGGATAACCGTCCGCACGCTGGCCGCGGCTCTGCTCGCCGGCGCAGTCACCTTCGGCTGCGCCCGTGGCATCGGACACTACCTTCCGACACGACGCATCCTCTATCAGGTGGTACAGGTCCTCGTCTCCGGCGGTGTCGGCGTACTGGTTTACTACGGCCTCGCACTCCTGTTCCGCGTGCACGAAGTCAAACAAGCGGCAAAGGACTTCCTTGGACCCTTGTTGCGGCGCGGGCGATAACATGCGATGCAGCAGCAGGCAATGACCAAGCGCCAAACCTCAATGACCAATCAAGTCCGAAGCTCCAACAACCCAAAAGTGAGTCCGCCCGGTCTTGGGCATTGTCCGCGCTCGTCATTGACTAGTCAATGGGATTTGGGGACTGACGCTTCCGACTCAGGTGTCGGCTCGGTCGCGGCCGGGAACTGGTACGGCGGAATGCACGTCTAAGAATTTGACATGTCTGTAAATCTGCTCGGAAACGACGAAGCTCGGGCCCCGGTTTTAATCGCCGGCTGGCCGGGAATGGGTCAGGTCGGGCTCGGCGCGTGCGACTACCTGCGCCAGAAGCTGAATGCTCAACTCTTCGCTCAGATAGACGTCGGCTCCTATCACCTGCCCGACGCGCTTACCGTTGAGGACGGAATCGGCAGAATGCCGGACCCACCCAAGCAGGACCTCTACTACTGCAAGGAGCCGCCCCTGTTCATCTTCGAAGGCGACGCCCAGTTGAACGGGCAGCCCGGATTCAGGTTGGCCGCGGAGTTGCTGGACTGCGTCCGCCGGCACGGCACCGAGACCGTGTACACCGGAGCTGCCTACGCAATGGCGGTCAGTTTCCGCCAGCGCCCCGATATCTTCGCCGCGGCCACCGACGAGCAGCTCAAAGTACAACTCGCCGCGCTCGAGGTCAAGCCGCTCAAGGAAGGCAGCATCTCCGGCCTGAACGGACTCCTGCTGGGTCTGGCTGCGCAGCGCGGCATGCCTGCTGCCTGCCTGCTCGCGACCATGCCCCACTACGCCATCGAAGCGCCGAATCCCAAGGCCTCACGTGCCCTCATCCAGGTCTTCCAGCGCATCCTCAACACCAGCGTGGACATGACCGACATCGACGAAGCTGTGCGCCAGTCCGACCAGATGTTCAAAGACTTCGAGGGCAAGGTCAACGAGGCGATTCAGCAACTCAAAGAGAACCTGTCCGAACATGCCGAAGCTCACGAGGGCGAAGGCCCAGAGCCCGAGGAACGACCCGAGCCGCACGACCTCATGCAGCGGGTCGAGCAGCTCTTTGAAGAAGTCCAGCGCGACCGGGCCAAGGCGACCATCCTCAAACAGGAACTCGACCGCTGGGGCATCTTCCACCTCTACGAAGACCGGTTCCTCGACCTCTTCGAGAAACAACACCGCCCCGGCCTGTAGCCCCGCCCCCGCTGGTCCGCCATCACTCCGCGACTGGAGTCCTCAAGCTCTCGACTACTTGCTCCCATCTGCCTGATCTGCTGTTCCTGCTGTCGGCTGCGTAGTCTTGCTGACACCTCCTCCATCGGCAACTGCTGACAGCTAACGGACAGAGCTACTCTGCAGACAATTCTCCGAGCAAACCGGAGAGCAACGGCCGGAGCTCACTTGGGAGCAACCCGGACAGGAACCCTCGGACTTGCTCGTACCGTAACGCTCCGACCAAACCGGAGAGGAACCGGCAGAGCAACGGATAGACCAACCGGGGAAGCTAGCCGGAGAGGAACCGGTGAAGCAACCCGGCGAATTCCGGTGGAGGTTCATCCGAGAATTGCGGTGGAGATAACCTCCCTGTCTACTGTCTACTGAATCCTGTCTACTATCTGCGGGGTAATCCCCCGGGTGGGGGGGCGATTCAAGAGCTACAGGCCCAACGCCTGAAGCCGCAAGCAGATAACCTCAACGGCCCGCTCGCGGCGAATGATACGAATTAGTCTCATCGACGCCGAGGTCGGTTACCGCCCGCTGATGGCTATCGGCCGAAGGCTGTTAGCGGTCAGCGGCCAAACCGCGCCCGGAATAGAACAAGCTGGACATCGGCAAATGAATTTAAGCAAAGACTCGTCTAAAGGAGTACTCATGAAGCGAAGTCTTATCGCTGCAGTAGCAGTCCTGCTGCTACTCTCCGGCATGACCTATGCGTTCCAGCCGAGGCCGCATCGACGGCCACGGATCATCTCCGGTCCGGTGCTTGGTCGGTTCGGCTATCACCGTGAGCCGCGCTGGACGGGACAATACGTGGAGAATTGCCTCCCGCCTGAGTTTGTGCCCTGCCGCGGCTGGATCCCGCCCGGCGACATAGGATATCAGTATTACGGCTGGGGCTGGCGCTTTGGCTGGGGATACGGTCGATACGGCGGCTGGAGCGGGAAGCATGAGCATCGCGGCTGGACCCGAACCGCGATGAACACCGTCGAGACGCGGGCGGTGGTCACGATGGTCACGGCAATGGCGGTGGCCGCGGCCGCTGACAGCCTGCATCGGGCTCGGTCTATCCAGGCGGGTGCCACACCCGCCTGATTTGTTGCCCCTGCTTTCCGCACTCATACTTCCAGCCCTGCCCACACTAACTAGCACGAGCCGGGTCCGGGACGCATCGAGTCGCACGGCGACGACATCGAAATAGCTGACACGGCGCACCCGCCGGTCTTCGGGCCCGGTGCGGAAGCGCCTGGTCAGCGCCTACTGCGCGTCGTACCCGCCGTCCACCAGCAGGCACTCGCCGGTGATGAACGACGCGGCGTCCGAGCAGAGCCAGACAACCGCCTCGGCCACTTCTTCCGGACGCCCAAGCCGCTTCATCGGGTGCAGGTCGACGACGGCTTTGTAGGCATCGCTGCCCGGGACCAGCCCGGCGTTCTCGATCATCGGCGTTGCAGTGAACCCGGGGCAGACCGAGTTCACGCGGATGTTGCGGGTCGCGTACTCGAGGGCCGCCGTCTTGGTGAGACCGTTGACGCCGTGCTTGGCCGCGGTGTAGGCGGGCGCTCCCACGAAACCCACAGTGCCGAGGATCGACGAGACGTTGACGATGGCCCCGCCCTGCCTGA
Source organism: bacterium (assembly GCA_035505375.1). NCBI lineage: Bacteria > bacterium. The sequence continues at coordinate 26,279 of DATJQV010000034.1, forward strand.
GCATCAGGGGAATCTCATGCTTCATGCACAGCCAGACGCCGGTGAGATTGACGTCCAGCACGCGCCGCCAGGATTCTTCCGGGTAGTCTGCGGTCTGGGCCTGCGCTCCGCCGATCCCGGCGTTGTTGCAGGCATAGTCAAGCCGCCCGAACTCACTCAGCGTTTGCTCTACGAGCGACCTTATGACCATGGGCTCAGCGACATCGGTCTTGACGAACACGGCGTCTCCCCCGCGCGCCTTGATGGCGCTCACGGTCTGAGCACCTCCGGCCGCCGACACGTCGGACACGACCACCTTTGCCCCGAGCTCCGCGAACTTCAGGGCGCAGCTCGCGCCGATCCCGGAACCGGCGCCGGTGACTATTGCCACCTTGTTGTCAAAAGGCCTGGTATTCATGTCGTCTCCTTGTCTACACCAACGAAGGGATCCGCCTGGTCAGTTCCGCCCAGTCGTCGCCGATTGCCTTCCGGACAAGTTGCGCGACCCCGGCGAAGACCGGCGGCGGCATCAACATCTGGAAGTTCCTCATCACGTTTTCCCGATCGGTGACATCCAACAGGGGAAAGAGCCATGCGACCGCCTCGGGATAGCGATCCTGCGGCACCGACTTGGAAAGCGTACCGGCCATGTCGGCCAGGTCGGACGCGGTCAGGCGCTCTCGTATCAGCGGGTACAGTTGTGCATCCTCTTTGCGCAGGTGAATGTCGAGGTGGAACTTGAACGTGGCGGTCGCGCGCGCGGTGGCCAATGGGTCGCCGGCCGTCACCGCCTCGCTCAGCATGTCGGACAGCGTATCCAGACCGCGGTGATCGACTGTGTAGGGCTCGGCGAGCCGCGGCGCAATCCGTTCAAGCGCCGGGAAGACGACCAGTTCCTCGCCGCGGGCATGCCACGCCAGCACCTCATTGAAGAAGCGGAAGCGTTCGAGGTTCGGCTTCTCACCCTGGCCTCCGCGTGCGAGGTCCAACGCCGCCGCGTCGATCTTCTTTATGTCCGCTCGGAACGCGTTGTGGAACGCGAGAACTGAATCAAGTGGTCCGGTCATGTTGGCTCCTTCCAGCGTTTAGCTGCGTTTTCCCGGGCATACGGCCCTGCTGTCCAGACATCGGCAGCGTGGCTGACCGTCTGCCGGGGACTTTCGGTCTTGAGTCATCGCACCTTCTATGCGCTCGACTTCGCATTCCTGCCCGGCTAATGCCGTCGCCGGGCCAGTATTTTCGACGCCCAACTACACTGCGGTGCATTGATGTCAAGATAGTCGGCCCGCATTTTCTCCAGCAGAGCTACTGCCTCGTCCCGCTTGCCCTGTTTAAGCAGCACGAAGGCGTCAGCCGAGTCAGCACTGAACTGCCGGGCCAGTTCGCCTTCGGCTGATGCAACCAGACGCTGCACGCCATCCCTGTTCGTACCTGCCAGCCGAGCCAGGGCCTTCTTCCAGAAGTCGATGGCCAGACCGAAATTGCCGGGAAGACGCTTGTCATAGACCGCTGCCGCGCGGGCCGCGCAGAAGGCAGCGTAGTTGGCCAACTGCTTGGCGTTGTACATCATTGACAACTCCATAACCACCAGCAGGAAGAACAAGAGCACCGGGAAGACAATCACGGTTTCGAGCAGAGTCTGACCCTCTGTGTCCCGCAGCAGGCGTCGCAGTCGCGCCCTGCCCCGCCCGCGGTTGTCTCCGGCAGTTGTCCGCACTGGAAAATCGAACATGCTGAAGCAAATGCACTGTGCGTGCCGTGCCGATTGGGCCCATGCATTACGCGCTGTCTCAGGCAGGCGGCGCGCCGGGATGTCACCACATCAGTTACTTGTGGGTAGTCAGTAACGTACCGAGTTACGGCACGACCCGGCACCTCAGTCGGCAGGGAGACTTTGGATTGCAGCCGGTTTGTGCTGTCGGTGCGGGCCGTGCCAGCTTCCGACCTGCATGGTTTAGCAAAGCCAAGCAGAAGAGTCCGTGCTACGAATCGGCGCGTCCGAAAAGGTCATCAACGGCACGCTGCGGCCCGTGAACCAGACCAGCGAAAGGAGATCGGCTACAGCGCGCCACGGCCTATGCGGAATCGAACGCCAACCCGGACGTACGACCATCCCGGTTCTTCTGGGGCCGCTCAGTCTAGTGCAGAGTGAGAACCGGGCACTCGGCATGGCGTACGACCTTTTCCGCCACCGAGCCGAAGAAGACGTGGGAAAGGCCGGAGCGACCGTGCGTGGGCAGGACGATCAAGTCGGACTTCTCCTCTTTCGCCATGCGGACGATCTCGGTCGCCGGGTCGCCAGTCACCACCCGCACTCGCGCCTTTGTATCATGACTGAGCCGCTCTTCGCGCAACTGCTCTAGCGAGGTTTGGTAATGCTCACGCAGTTGTTCTTCGTAAGCGACAACGTCGAAGGGAGGAATCAGCGCGCCATCAATCGGTGGCTGGGGGACCGGCGTGGGTGGAACAACATGAACGAGCAGCAGCTCGGCGCAGAAAAGGCCTGCAAGCTCCTCAGCCGTCCTCAATGCGCGGCATGCGGCCTCAGTCGGACCGTGCCCATGGACGCAGTCCGGCTGCGCGCCGGTCGGCGCCGACGTGCTGACCGGAGTCTGGTCAACCGGACAGAGGATGCGTTTGAGCGGCAGCCAGGTTGTTTCTGTTTGCATCGTCTTAGGCTCTTTGCCACCAGGCATTTCGACCTCCGGGTGATTGCTAATCCGATCAGGTTTCATAGGCGCTCCTTATGTTTAGGACACGACGGTCAAGACGCTGTCTTCGCACTCCGCATGCCACGACAAGACTCCCACGACCGCCCCGCGCTCGCCAGATCAGCAGTAGCTGGCTGCCCGTGCGACAGGAATCGCATGCTGTGTCACCGGGATCAGTCTAACTCTGGACACTGGAGGTACCTGTCCCTCACTCCTGGCCTGTCCCTTCACTTGCCCGGCGGTCTCGTAGTATCGGGTTGAGGCGGAAGCGTGTCGTAAGACAGCGCCTGACAGGAGGCCTGAACGCTGCCGTACAGGAGCAGGCACTCACGATAGGCCTGGCCCACGCCATACTGGTCGTGAGCGTCGCGCCATATCCGCAGACCGGCCGTGAGCGCTTTGAGCTGCTCCTCCATTTGTCCGATTCTAAGACGGACGGCCACCCCGGCCGGCACTCCGCGCCATGCCAGCACGGCCTCGATCGAATCGAGACGCGCTTGCAGTACCTTGACGCGCTGCTCGTAGACTGCGACGCTGTCACGACTGGTGTTGACCGACAGCGTTATAACGTCCCTGGGCTTCTGCAGAATCAAGGCCGCACCAATGGCGGCGCCCACCACAATCAAAGCTATTATGGCCCACGTCAGTCCCTTCACTCCGACCTCCTCAGATCTACGGTCGCGGCCTCGCTACGTAAAGCGCCTTCTCTCACCGATGCTGCTTGCTGAGCAGCGACCCGGCTTCGGGCTAATCGAGTCATGGCATCGCGGGGCCGCGCGTGTCAAAGGCGCAGGCGATACGTTCAAGGCGCTGCGCGCGACCCAGCCGGTCCCTTGCCGGGTTATGTTCACCCATGAGTTCCCGGTGGAAGACCGGTTTCTCGGTCTCGTAGATAACGCCGAGCGGCAACCGGTCGCGCCTTGCGGCGGCAGCCATCGCCGCGACAAGGTCCTTCGGGTCGTGCGTCGCCGGCTCTGTCTCGGCGTTGTACTTCTTGTACGCGTCGTTGAACGTAACACAGGGTTGCAGCACGTCGATGAACGCGAACCCACGGTGCTCTATGGCCCGTGCCATCAGGTCAGCGAGTTGCTCGACCTTGCCCGAGTACCCGCGAGCGACAAAGGTCGCGCCGGCCACGAGCATCAGGGTCAGCGGGTCAATCGGGTCTTCGACCGAGCCTGCGGGCGTGGACGGGCCTTTGAACCCGCGCCGGCTCGTCGGCGTGTATTGCCCGGTCGTGAGTCCGTAGACGCCGTTGTCATGAACGATCATCGTCATGTCCGCGTTGCGCTTGGCCGCGAACAGGAGATGAGCGATACCCTCGCCGAACGAGTCGCCGTCGCCGCCGAACGCAACCACGAAGAGGTCCGTGTTCGCGAGCTTCATGCCCTGCACCGCGGCGATTTCCCGACCGTGGATGGAGTAGAGCCCGGACAAGGCAAGGTAGTCGAATATCTTGCCGTGGCAGCCGATGCCGGCCGAGATGAAGAACCGGCTTCGGTCCACTCCCTCCGACTCGAGCCGGGCCACCGCGCGCTTGAAGGCGTTCAGGATACCGAAGTTGCCGCAGCCGGGGCACCATGTATTCTCGGCCATGGTGGCGAGTGGTATCAATGGGCCTCCATCAGCTCGGCGGCGAGCTCTTCAGGCGCGAACGGACGCCCGTCGTAGCGCTTGATTACCCGCGACGCCGTGATACCCGCCTTCTCCTTCAGCAGCGCGGCAAAGAGCCCGGTCGAGCTCTGCTCGACCACGGTCACCTCCTGCCCCGCGTACCGGGAAAGCTCCCACGCCGGAAATGGCTCAAGGTAGACAGGCTGCACCACGGTCGCCCCGATTCCGCCGCAGCGTAAGGCCTCAAGCACGCTCAGGGTCGTGGAACCGTAGGTCATGATGACCGGCCCCCGGTCGCCAAAGGTGTTCACCGTACGCAGGGTCCGGACATGGTCCGAAAGGCTCTCGCCCTTGCGGCGGCGCTTGTCCGACATCCGGGTGGAGATACCTGCGTCCTCGGTCGTGAACCCGTCTTCATCGTGCTCATAGCTGTTCCACTTGATGAGCTCGGCCCAGGGCGGGAAAGCGAGAGGTGAGACCCCGGTCGGCGCGTCAAGGTAGCGATGGTACGGGCCGGGCGCTGCGGCGACCTGCTCGGCCCAGGCCGCCTTGCCCGTGTCCAGTTCGACCGTGACGTGGCATTCGGATAGATGCTTCTCAGTCAGGAGTATCGTCGGGGTCTGGAACTCCCAGGCAAGGCTCATCAGTTCCGCCGCGAGCAGATATGCCTCTTCGACGCTGCCCGGCGAGGCTACCACGCGCGGGAATTCGCCGTGTCCCTGGTTAAGCGCGAAGTTCAAGTCTCCCTGTGAAGTGTAAGTGGGCAGGCCGGTCGAAGGTCCGGGCCGCGAGGACAGCAGGCATAGCAGCGGTACTTCGGCCATCCCGGCGAGCGATAACGCCTCCTGCATCAGCGCGAACCCGCCCCCGCTCGATGCCACCATCGCGCGGGCGCCGGCCGTGGCCGCACCGATTGCCATGTTCATCACCGCGATTTCGTTCTCGGGATGGACGGCTACGATTCCGAACTCCCTGGCCTTGCCGGCCAGGAAGGTGAGAATGGACGACGCCGGGGTCATCGGGTAGGCGAAGAAGATGTCGAGCCCGGCCGCAACCGCGCCCAGCGCAATTGCCTCGTTGCCGGAAAGCAGCGGCCGTTCCTTGTCCCCGCCTTCCAATTTGAACCGGCCGGCGAGCACCGGCAGAGCTGCGTTGAAGATGGTTCGCGCGTAGGCGGTGTTCTCCTCCGTGCCGCGACGGTACTCCTGCCCGATGAGCTTCGTCAACTCATCTTCCGACATCCCGATGGCGGCGGCCAGTACCGCGGCTACGCCGACGCCGGTGATGAGGTCGGGCTCCGAGTACTGCCTGGCCGTGGAAGAAAAAGGCAGGCTCACGAAAGCGGGAAGCCCGGAGTTCGACGTTCGGCGGTCGGCGTTCGACGTTGCATTGGCCTTGTCGTCGAGAACCATCACTCCGCGTTCACTCAGGTGTCCCTGGTGCGTATCGACTGAGCGCTGGTCGAGGCAGACAACGAGGTCGGCCTTCATGTAGTTGCTGGTAAGCGGACCGGCCGCGGTCGAGACCGCGCAGAAGTTATGCCCGCCGCGGATCAGGCTCGGGTATTCATCCATCTGGAAGACGCTCCTGCCCATCCGGGCAAAGAGCCGGGCCGCAACCGAACCGGCCTTCCGGATGCCATAGCCGGCCTTGCCGCCGGCAATCAGCGTGAAGACGTCACCTGCCATGTCTGGTCCGCGGGTTCGAGTACCGGGGCCAATGACGAAGCCCGAAGCACGAGTCCCGATTGAAGCTCGATTGAAGGAAATCGGCCAATTCGGGCTTCGGGTTCTGCCCGCCTTCAATCGTCATTCTGACTTCTGGTTTCGAGCCTTGCTTCTATCTTGCCTCGGGACCGGGATTGGACCAAACCACGAAGCCTTCCAGAGGCGCGTGAAGGCGCGAGTCTGCACCGAACCCTCGGTCATGTCCGTCCGCTCCGTGGCCGTGTGCGGAAATCCGAGCTGCTCTTCTCCCAGGCGTGCGAACGGAGCAGACAGCCTGGCCCGGCTGGATATCAACAACGTGTGATTCATGAACACCTCAATTGCACCCAACGTGCCAATAGGAAGAACGCCTGATTGAAGCTCTCCTTCCCTCATCGGGACATGACCCCACGGCAGGTGGTGGTTCGCAGGGCCGGAATCATTCTTCCAAAGCACAGACCGCCTTGGGTTCGCGGAGGAGCAACGCGATGCTCTCCGAAACCGACAGTTGCACATCCGGGCCGACGCGGCCGACGTAGCCGACGCTCAAGTCCTGGCCGATGACGATAGTCGAGAACTGCGCACCGGTGGCGAGCAGTATCCCGCCCGTCTTCAGGGCCGGGCTCTTGAACACTCCGCCGCCGACAATCTTCTCGATATGCGCGAGCTCGGTGCCGTTGCCGTCCGGGTAAAGCCGGTACAGCAGGTTGTAGCGGGCGGGTTCGAGCGCGAGTGCGTAGGGCCCGTGGAACCCGGCGGCATCGAGCAGGTTGACCGCGTCAACCACATCCGTCGCCGCCTTGCTCAAAGGCCGCCACGAAGTGAGCTTGTGATGGACGATTCCCGGGGCGGCAGTAAGCCCGGGCGCGTTCTTCGTGCCGGTGAAGATGAGTTCCTCCTCCGCCCTTGCACATTCGATCGCCGCGCGAACCGCGGGCCCGGCGTCAAGCATGAGCGGCTCCCGCTCATATACGGCGATGTCACGCAGACTCAGACCAAAGGTCCGGAAGATGTAGTGCAATGGCAGCAGCCGAGCGACCGCATGTCCATCTGGCGAATGCTCGTCGGACAAAGGCACTGCCTGGACACCAAGTCCGTGCGGCCCCTCAATCGAAATGAACCGGCGGGCCGAGAGCTGGCTCATTGCCGCCCCGACCGCCGCGCGCTCCAGCACCTCCCAGGTTTGGTTGCCGATGCCGGAACTTCCGCGGTTCTCAAGATCGCTGCCCATCAGCCCTCCTTCTTCTCCATCAACGAACCCACCGTCTCTCGCGTCCCCGCGTCTCCGCGTCTCCGTGTCACTGCGTCTTTCCTCATCTGCTCCACTTCCTGCGCCCCGGCGTCGGTGAGCTGCTGCTCGTTGCCGGCCAGAATATGTATCAGACGCATGAACTCGCCGATGTGCTTGCGCTCCTCATCGGCGATGTCGCGCAGCACTGCCTCGGCCAGCGGGTCGTCACAGGCATCGGCATGGGCCAGGTAAAGATGCACAGCCTCATGCTCGGCCGCCAGGTCGAGCCGCAGGGCCCGGACCAGTTCCTCCCTGCCGAGCTTGCGGTCCGGCACCCGGCCGGGGAAAGGGTTCAGGAACTCCGGCATTGCGCCTCCCTAAGATAGTTCCAGCTCTTTACTGTTTTCCCAAAGACCATGAATGTTGCAGAAAGCCAGCGCGTGCAGTGTGCCCGGCTTCTTTGTCTTCAGCGCCGTGGTCACGGTGTGGCTGGTGTAGGCAGGCCCCTGGTTCGGGCCTTCCACCGACTCACCGTGGGCCGCGAACTCAAAATGGCCGATATGGACCGGGAACTTTGCGCCCTCGGGGTGAAAATATAGCGATATCCAGCGGATGTGGTGCTCGGTCGTGTTCGGATGTGCGATCTCCTTACCAAGGCTGACCTTGACAGCGAATTCGGCATCAGGCGCCACGCTGTCCGGGCACTCGATCGCGGGGACGTGCTTTTCTTTCTTCCAATCCGCCCGTTGAATGTGACTGCTCAACTCCGCCATACATACCTCCCTAAGTCTGATTTGCAGCCTGCCGCGATTGCGGCGCCGACAACTGGTCCGTGCAGAGGTCGGGACGATGCTCAACTACTGCACTGACGTGTTCGACTTCTTGTGGATTACGCTACTGCAGGATACATGCCGGGCAGAGAGAACGCGCGGCGGCCCGGTCTTTGAGGCTCGGACGCCTGAGTCAATGGACGGACTGTAATACCGACGCGGGGACGGAGGCTCTGCTTCTGTAACGGGAGGCGTTACACCTGCCGGGCAAGGGCGGCAGTTTCGACCGGGCTTAGTTCAAGCGGTCGAAGAAATCGGGGGCGGAAAACCCTCACCATCGGCGGGCTACCTCGCCGAGACAACGCACGCGCGACGAGTGACTCGGCGCTGGATGGAACCCTCTTCCCGGGTTCTCGTTCGGACTTGTCGATCCGGACTTACTCATTCACTCGTGCGGTTCTGTATTCTGGTCTCTGGTTTCTGAGTTCTGAATTATCCGGGCTGTTCCTTCGTCTTCGGTCTTGTGATACCGTGCTTGCGCAACAACCGGTAGATGTGCATGCGGCTGTAGCCGGCCAGCTTGGCCGCTTTGGTGGCGTTCCATTTCGCCTTCTCCATGTAATCCAGAAGCATCCGCTTCTCCACGTCGCCGCAGACTTCGGCCTCAATCGACGCCCGCACGTGCCGCAACTGGCCGGCGGGCTCGTGCCCGACGGGCGGGACGTTGCCCTTGAACTCCTCGGGCAGATCCTGCAGCCGGATGGTGCTTCCTTCCGACACGACGACCGCGCGCTTGATGACGTGTTCGAGCTGGCGGATATTGCCTGGCCAGTCGTGGGCAACCAGGTGCCGGGCGACTTCCGGGTCGACGCCGGTGAGGGCCCGTCCGTACTCGGTGTTGAACTTCCGGATGAAGTAGGCCGCGAGTTCGCGGATGTCGTCGGCCCGGCCGCGCAGCGGCGGCAGGACCAGTTCCACCGCGTTGAGCCGGTAGTAGAGATCCTTGCGGAATGCGCCGGACGTGATCCGATGGTGCAGGTCCTGGTTTGTCGCCGCGACCACGCGGACGTCCACCTTGACCGACGAATGGCCGCCGACCCGCTCCACCAGGCTGTCCTGCAGCACCCGAAGCAGCTTTGCCTGCAGTTGCGGGCTCATGTCTCCGACTTCGTCGAGGAACAGGGTCCCGCCGTCCGCCGCCTCGAACTTGCCCTTGCGTTCGGTCACGCCGGTGGCGATTCCCTTGTGGATGCCGAAGAGCTCGGCTTCGAGCAGGGTTTCCGGCACGGCGGCGCAGTTGACGACGATGAACGGCAGCGCGCTCCGCCGGCCGGAATGGTGCAGCGCCCGCGCCACCAGCTCTTTGCCGGTGCCGCTCTCGCCCCGTATCAGAACCGGCACATTGGTGTCCGCGACCTTCCTGACTACGCCGAGGTTTGCGAGCATCTGGGGGTTGCAGCTTATCATTCCGTCGTAAACCAGGCCCGGCAAGGTTCTTTCGCGAGTGGCGGAAATGACGAGCTCGGTCATCTCCCGTCCGCGCTCCCTGATGTCGGCGGTCGTCCGCTCGGCGCGCTTGCGTTCGACCGCATACCTGATGCGGCGGGCGAGCGTCTCTCCGTCAACCGTGCCCTTGACCAGGAAGTCCTGCGCTCCCGCGGCCACGGCCTGGATCCCGGTCTCCCAGTCGGACGAACCGGTGAGCACGACGACCGGAATCCACGGCGCCGCGGCGTGCAACGTGTAGAACGTATCCAGCCCGGCGCTGTCCGGCAAACCGAGGTCCAGGAGTACAATTTCATGCCCACCGCCGGCAAGCTGCGTCAGCCCGTCGGAAAGCCGGCTGGCGTGCGAAATCTCGCATCGCGACGTAGCGGTCGAGTCGAGCATCTCCCGGACCAAGTCGACATCGCCCGGGTTGTCTTCAACCAGCAGCAGGCGAACCGGCGGCTCAGGCACCGGACACCCCGCCATTAGGAGGCAGCCGGACAACCGACAGCCAGAACTCATCAATGGAACGGATGACCTTGACGAACTGGTCGAGGTCCACCGGCTTGGTGATGTAGCAGTTCGCCTGCAGGCGGTAGGACCGGACGATGTCGGTTTCCGACTTCGAACTGGTCAGGATGACGACCGGTATTGATGATAGCCGCGGGTCGGCCTTGACCTCGCTCAGCACCTCGCGGCCGTCCTTCTTGGGCAGGTTCAGGTCAAGCAGGATGAGGTCGGGCGTGGGCTTGTCGGCATACTCACCCTCGCGGTGCATGAACGCCATCGCCGCCTCTCCGTCCTTTACCCAATGGATGCGGTTCTTGACCTTGGACTGCTCCAGGAAGTCGAGCATCAACTCGGCGTCGCCCGCGCTGTCTTCGACCATCAATATCTCAATCGGCGTCACGTCTGATTTTGGTGCCATCATTGCTCCTTAGTTCTTGGTTCCTGGTTCCTTGTTCCTTGTTCCCGGTTCTTCAGGCCTAACCTCAACCTTAGCCTCGGCCTCGTCCCTCTTGGGCAGCGTGAAGATAAAGGCAGAGCCCTTGCCCGGCTCGGACTCCACGCGAATGCTCCCCCCGTGCCTTTCGACGATCTTCTTGCAGACTGCGAGCCCGATGCCGGTACCGGAATACTCCTCTTGCGTGTGCAGCCGCTGGAACAGACGGAAGATGCGGTCACCTTGCTTCGGGTCAATGCCGATGCCGTTGTCCCGGACCTCGAACTGCCACTTGTTACCGGCATCGTGACAGGAAACCGACACCTTCGGCGGCTGCTTGCTCCGAAACTTGATGGCGTTATCCATGAGATTCTGGAAGAGCTGGACGAGCTGGGTCTCGTCGCCGGATACCGTGGGCAGGCGGCTGACCGTGATGGCCGCACCTGACTGCTCGATGGCTATCGTCAGATTCTCCCGGGCCTGCGCGACCACCCGGTCAAGGATGACGGGCGCCAGCGGCGCGGCCCGGGTCCCCACCCGTGAGAATGCCAGAAGGTCATTCACCAGTTGGTGCATCCGGACAGCCCCGCCCGAGGCGAAAGCGATATACTTATCAGCCTTCTCGTCGAGCTGCCCTTTGTAGCGTTGCCCGAGTAGTTGCACATAGCTCGCCACCATCCGCAGCGGCTCCTGCAGGTCGTGAGAAGCGACATAGGCAAACTGCTCCAGTTCCTCGTTGGATCGCTTCAATTCGGCCGTCCGTTCCGCAACCCTGACCTCCAGGGTGTCGTAGGCCTTCCGCAGCGCTTCCTCGGCTCGCTTTCGGGCGGTGACGTCCCGGGCAGCGGCAAACACGCCGGTGACAACGCCCGCAGCGTCCCGGTACACGCTCGCGTTGTAGAGCACGTCGGTCAGATGACCGTCGCGGTGACGGATGGTCAATGGATAGTCGGTGACTAGTCCCTCGGCAAAGACCCGCCGGTAACCCTGACCGGCCTTCTCGGGTTCGGTGAAGTACTCGCAGAAGTCCGTGCCGACGAGCTCGACGCGGGTGGCGCCCGTAGCCTTGACCGTGGCCTCGTTCACGTCGGTAATCCGGCCTTCCGCGTTGATGGTCACCAACGGGTCGAGCGACGACTCAATCAGGCTGCGGGCGTACTGCGAGGCAGCGGTCAGGCGCTGCTCGGCCCGCTTTCGCTCCTCGATCTCGTCCGTGAGCTCAGCCGTCCGCTCCTTGACCTTGACCTCGAGCGTCTCCTTCGCCTCGCGCAGTTCCGCTTCGGCCCGCTTCCGCTCGGTGATGTCGCGGTCAACCGACACGTAGCCTGTGGTCAGGCCCTGCTCGTCACGCAGGACGATGACGTGGGCCTCCACCGAAAGCTGCCGGCCATCGCGCGTCGTCCGCAGTGACTCCACCTCAGCATGCCCATCGGCGGCGATGCGCTCGACCATCTGCTCGCGGGTAGCGCCGACGTAAACCGGATGAAAGAGATCGGTGCTGGCCCTGCCCAGGGCCTCGGCTTCGCTGTAGCCGTACATTACCTCGGCCGACCGGTTCCAGAACATAACGTGGTAATCCGTGTCATAGCCGATAATCGCATCGTTGGCGCTGGCCAGCATCAGCGCCTGTTCGGTCAGTCTCCGTTCCGCCTGCTTCCGCTCGGTGATATCGGTGAAGACGGTGGCGAAGGCATCCTTGCCCGGCGAGAATACGGAGATGTGGAAGCACTTGGCCATCGGCGCGAACTCGGTCTCGAACTCGGCCGGCTCGGAGGTTGCCGCCACTTTCGCGTAGATATCGATGTATGGCGGGCTGCCGGTGCCATAAAGCTCGGATGCGAGCCGGCCGACCGCCTTGTCGCGGCCGATGCCGGTGATCGCCTCGAACGACGGGTTGACGTCGAGGATGCGGTAGTCGGTCGCCTTGCCCGACTCGTCGTAGACCATCCGGTGCAGCGCCATGCCCTCTGACATTGCGGAGTACAGCTTGCGGAGTCGCTCTTCGTTCTCCCGCAACGTCTTCTCGCTGAGGACGTGCTCCATCGCCATCGAGACAAGGTCCGAGACCGCCTTCATCATCGCCCGGTCTTCGTCCGAGAAGACGGGGCGGGTGGTCGCACCGAAGGAGAGAGTGCCGATGACCTTCCCCTTCGACAGCAGCGGATGGCAGCAATAGGCGTCGGCTCCGAGCGACTTGACGAGCGTCGCGCGCGGGTCGGGAACGGACTGGATGTGGTCGACCGCTATCGGCGCGCCGCTCTCGGCGACCGCGCCGCAGACCGCCTGGCCGAAATCGAGCCACTCGAGGAGCTTGACTTTCGTCGGCGGCACACCGGCACAGGCGTTCAACCGCAGCCGGTGCGACGGCTCATCAACGAGGAAATTGACGAAGACCTGGCAATCCAGATGCTCCATCACTCGCCGGCACAACTGCTCGACCAATTCATGGGGTCGGCTCGTTGCCAGCAGCGCGGCTGCAGTGTCGGCAAGAATCGCCTGCCGCTCGCGGCTGCGGCGCAGCGCTTCCTCGGCCACCTTGCGCTCGGTGATGTCGCGGTTCGACCCTCGGGTGCCGAGGAACCGGCCGTCTGAGCCGTAGATCGGCTGGCATACGTGCCCAATCCAGCGGACGCTGCCGTCGCGGTGAATGATGCGGTGGTCCAGCAGGCCGGGCTCGTCCCGCTCGGCGCTCCGGACGTGGTCTACGAGCATCTGCCGGTCTTCCGGATGCGCTATTCTGAACCGGAGCTCGGGGTCGGCGAGGAACTCCGCCGGCTTGTACCCGGTAATCCGCTCGCAGGACGGCGAGACGTAGACGTACTTGCCGTCGGGGTCGAGCCAGAACTCGAAGTCGTAGGTGTTGTCCGCGACGATGCGGAACTTGCCTTCGGAATCGCGCAAAGCCTGCTCGGCCCGTTTGCTCTCGGTGATGTCACGACTGAAACTCACGACTGCTGTCACCCGCCCCTCAGCATCCGTGACCGGGTAGAAGCTGTGCCGAAACTGCATTCCGGCCCGCTCGTCCTCGAACTCCACCGGCCGGGCTGCCTCGACCACCTCCTGTAGCCGGGCCCGGCGCAACCTGGCCAACTCCGGCGACAGAATCTCCTCCATTGACTTGCCGACGACCTCCGGGCTGGCCTTGCCGAAGCGCGTAAGGGCCATGGCGTTGGCCTGAAGCACGACCCCCTCAGCGCTGAAAAGCCAGATGGACTCCCTGGTGGCATCCAGTATCCCCCGCATGGTCGCTTCGTTCCGGCGCAGCGCCTCCTCGGCCTTCACCTGCTCGGTGATGTCGGATGCGACCTCGCCCGCGGCCACGATTGCGCCCTGCCCATCCCGAATCAGCGTCTGCCGCGCGCTGTACGTGCGCCGGTAGCGGCCAAGGTCTCCGAACTCCATCCGGTACGTTCCCCGAACGTCGCCCGTCAGTGTCCGGCCCCAGTTCTCGATGGCTGCTCGCTGCAGCTCCGGCATGTGAGCGAAGACGTCTCTCATGCTCGCGCCGACCGCAAGGCCCATGCCGCCGAGACGCTCTATCTCCTCCCGGTACGCCTGATTGAAGAAGAGGTAACGGAAGTCGGTATCTACTGCCGCGACGATAACCTCGGTGCCGGTGGTCACTGCTTCAAGCAGGCTGGTGGTGCGCCGCAGCCGCTCCTCGCTTTCCCGAATCGCGAGCTCGGCCCCCCGGCGGTGCGCGTCGGTCCGGTTGGCCGCCCGGGCCGCGAGCCAGACAAGCACTACAAAGACGACAGTATAGGTGGCCGCAACCAGCGCCACCCCCACCTCGGAACTGAACAGCCCGCTTCTCTCGCCCTGCAGCCTCAGCCAGCCGATGACCACCGGTGCAGCCATAAGCGCGGGAAGCAACCTTCGGGCCATGAACGCTCCAACCCCGTCACCGGTAAGCGCCGCCATCAGCCAGGTATCCGTTCGGGACGCGAAGACCGCCAGACAGAGGAAACAGAAGGCAATACCCGTGTTCAGCGCCATGGGCGTGCCCAGCACGGCGCTCATGGACTGAACCCCGAGGAGGTAGCTGAGCGGGGCTACATAACTGACGATTGCAGCCGGGAACGCAAGCATGTGAGCGACGTGAGCGGACCGACGGCTACCGAAGGCCAGTAGAATGAGGGCGAACCCAACCAGGGTGAAAATGACCGCAGTCATCAGAGCCATCCTCGTCTGCGAGGCGAGGAACAGATTCAGTAATGAGGAATCGATCACGACCGACGGCTGGCCCACGACCAGTTGGCTCACGTAGTCCACGATTGTAGCGAGGCCGACCACGACCACCATTCCGCCCAAGAGCATCGCGCCGATGTTCCGGCGACGGCCTGCGGACCCCAGATAGATGAGCGTCAGCGCGCCCGCGCTGAAGAGGAAGCAGACCATCGTGATGGGCTTCATCTCGACCCAAGAGGACGCAACGCTGGTGAGCAATGTCATGTGCAACGGGCCGCCCACCAGCCGCAGGACGCTGATTGCGGAGACGACGGCAATTGAGAGCCAGCCGACTGAACGGGCAGAATTCAGCCTGGCTCGACCGGGGCCGGACTTGCGAGGAAGAATAGTGGTCAAGTGGTCCAGTGGTTTAGTGATCCAGTGGCGGATGAAGAGTGGGCGACATAGTCGTCAAGTGGCCCAGTGGTCGAGAGAACGTGGTTCACGGGTTCAGGGGTTGAGCTCGGCGCTCCCCGTCGGACGGCGCCGGGGTTCTGACTACTTTGGATCTGCGTAATCTGCTGAATCTGTGGATGTCCTGTCCGGGCCATCTGCGTCATCTGCGACATCTGCGGTTACTTCGGGTTCGGATTCCGGGCTCCTCTCGGAGCAAGGCAAAACGCAAACGCCCGGCCTTGGCCGCCGGGAATTCGATTCCTAGGCTGATTTCCGCGCCCCACAGTGTTGTCATCTGCGACCCAAAGCACAGTTGGCTGAAATCGTTGACAGTGTACAGCCAAGAATGGGTTCGAGTCAAGCCAGTAAGTGTAACATTCCATGCAACAAACATGCCTAACGACGCCAAGGAAGAATGGGTCACGGTTGTGTAACATGCCTGAAGAAAGTGCTGAGACTGTAACGTCTGCTGTGACAGTCTGACAGTATCATCTGGTGCTGGCAAGCTACCCTGTGCCAGCCTTTGTAGAGGCGTTCGCTGCGTGAGAAAAGCGCACCCAGGCTGGACATCATCTTCTCGGGCACGTCAGTTGCATATCAGTACGCGGATGGAGCGGAACGCTACGAGTGGAAGAGGGCATCCGGGTACGCGGCTGACAGTTTCCAACTGCCGGCGCACAGCAAATACACAAAGTTCGTCTGCGAACCCGGGCTCTTCGAAAGCTGCCGGGGTGGCACCGCGCCCGCCATCCCGGCAGCCAGACGACAGGAGACCGGCATGAAAACCAGTCCTGGGACGGAATAAAGGAGAGAGAAATGTCAAGACTTGCAGAACGATACAGGTACAGCCCGTTTTCCGCGGAAGACCATCACCCGCGGTCGACGGACACGGCTCTACGCTCTGGGGGGCGGCTATCCGATGACAAAAACCGTGGTCGGGCTGATGGCTCTCAAGGCCGGCAGGTTGACGCCGGCGCTGGCGCCTCGGATGGCTGGATGGCAGAACGGCATGACTGGCTGGTGCCGATGGAGCTGCCGTGAGCCTGAACCGGCAGTCGGAGACGAGGCAGAGCGTGGCTGAGGGTTGCCTGTGCTCTGTCGCCTACCACCCGAAGTCAAAGATCCTCATTCTTGAGTTCCCGCGCGATGGCGCCTACCTCTATCACAATGTGCCGGTGAGCGCCTACGAGAAGCTAAGTCGCTCCCCGGTAGTACGCGCGTCTTTCGTCAGAGGCAGTCGCCATCGTTACTCGGTAGTCTCCACAGCGTGATCTCAAAGGAACAAAGCAGAGATGATACTCTGCGCTGAGCGCTTCGACCGAGAGCTCTCCCGACCGTCGCCAGATCTCGGCTGCTCCTCTGGTCAACTCTGGATTCCGGACTCTGGATTCTGGAATCTGAATTGTCCGGTTCCTGGTATCCGTCCCCGGGCACTGCCCGCAAACCGACACGGCCGACGCCCGACCAAACGTACCAGGACTACAACAGCGACTGCGCATGGTTCGCAGCCGATGAATTAGCTTCCGATCGCCCCATGAGGAGGCAGGCACCAAGGCCTCCAGCCTGCCTCCTACCATTCTTAGAACCCGACTTCAACAATCCGAGATAGTCGGCCACGCACTGTCGGACAGGGACTGCGGAGGCCAATGACGATTGAAGTCCGCACTGTCCGACAGGGGCGCCGTGGCCAATACCGAATGAGTCCGGTCGTCATAGGGACTTTCAAGCTTGAGTCGTCATCCGGACTTCGAGCTTCGAGTTTCTCGTCAACTCTGGATCCTGAATTCTGGATTACTCGGTTCCTGAATCTGCGGTTCACGTCGGCTCCCAGCCTCCGGTTCCCAGTCCCTGGTCTGGTCAATTCTGGATTCTTTTCTCTGGTTTCTGGATTCTGAATTATCCGCTTCCTGCAGCTTGGGCTTGAGCTTGTGCCCACGGTTGGCTGCGAGGTGTAGGCGTTGAGCAGGTCGGTGATGTCGTTGAACGAAGCCTTGCAGGCCCGCAGATAATCGGCCACGAAACCGAGAGAAGGGTAGGGGGCTTTGCCGAGTTCGACCTTGCCGATGAGCTGATGGTTGCCTTTCCCTTGCCTGCCCATGAGTACGGCCAGTTCCTGCTGGGTCATGCCTCCGCGCAACCTCAGCCCCATCTCGGGCGTGAATCTGAACATCTCTTTCGACTGGCTCATGTTGTCCGCATGATACGAATAAGACTCATGCGGGTCAATGGCACGAACAGGGGATAAGAGGCCGAATCAGCAGAGGTTGAGGTCGCTGCGCAGGTCACGGTGGGGGTCACCCGGGGAACGGTTCAGGAGGTGGTTCCCAAAGTCGCCGGGAAAGGGACTCCGAGGGCGATTCGGACGGGGATTCTCGGGGCAACTCGCACGACGACTTGCAGGGCCTCTCGGACGGCGACCTGGAACGCGACTGACAGTGCCACTCCGACCGCGATTTCCACCGCTACCTGCCGCGCTACTCTCAAGGTGACTCTCAGCGCGACTCGCAGGATGACTTGCAGGGTAACATGGCAGGTGATTCTGGCGGTAGTCCGTAGGGCCGCTGTCACGACATAATCCGCTACTCCCCACTCCCTACTCCCGACTCTCGACTCCCTGATCATCTGATACATTCGTCGATAACCGGCGCGAAAAGTCACACGAAGAGTTACTAATAGCGGCGGTCCTGCCGGCCACAAACCATGGTCCCGGGCCTGTGCGGCAGGTTCTTCTGCCATAAACAAAGAGCGCGGGGCCCACTGAAAGCCCCGCGCCCACTGGTGGCCCTGTTTCTACTCGCCTTCCCTGGGAGTATGGGTCTCTTTCCTCAGCAGTCGATGTGCACCAGTCGTGCCAGGATCCAAAGCGTTGAACTCGGCACGAAGCCTGCATGGTATGTCGGAGATTTGGATGCGCAAAAGGAGAAGTCTTGTTCGAAATCGTGAAACGTGATGGTCGTCGCGAGACGTACGACCAGGCCAAACTCGCGCGATCACTGACGCGGGCCGGCGTGCCTGCGTACATGATCTCCGGAATCGTGGACAGCGTCGCCCCGGTCCCAGACCAGGATACCGGCTCGCTGCGCGCGAATATCGAGGCCGAACTCGAAAACTGGCATCCGGCTGCCGCCCGACGCTATGCAACTACCCGAAGTCTCCTCGTTCGCGCTTCCGAGCAGGCAGGCTACGGATGGGTGTGTCTGCATCCGGAAACCGTGAGCCGGCTCGGGCTGAGACCCGGCCACACGGTATGGCTGGGGCATGAGGGAACGTCGGCATCGCTCAGCGTTGAAAGCCACGAAGACGTAGAACGCGGACAGGCCTGGCTCAATCCCCGGGAAATGGCCGCAATGGGAGCCAGGCCGGGGATCAAGCTCGCAGCATCGAGTACCTACCACGAGACATCGCCGATCGAGAGACATCAAGCCACTACCCGTGCAGCCGCGACGGCGGCCAGGTCGCTGAATGGAATGGCAGGCCATAGATGAGGCTCGGATTTGACGCACAGACTCGGACGGGGTGCGGACTAGAACCATCGACATCTGCACATGCAAGCGACATAAGGCTTCCGCGCCCCAAGGCAGGAAGGCCGGCCCAGCGCCTCGGGTCGGCCTCCTGCCTGACAATTGGCCGGGCCTTTGCCCGGTAGGCTGCAAGAGGAGATAATCACCGTGAATCGACAGCAGGCCGAAGAACACTTCCATCGAGACATCACCTACCCGATCACGGCCGAAGGCATCTGCGAACTGTGTGATAACATGATCCGCTTCACGGCCGAGGACCGGGAATGGATAAGCAAGCACATCCCGCCAGGAGTCTATGAGACCCCGGAACAGGCGATTCGTGCAGTAGAGTGGAGCCGTAATTGAGTCGCCTGAACATCAACCCGAGAAAGAGAGCCTGCCTGACCGGCCCTGCCGATTGGCGAGGTCGCTGTCGGCGGCGCCATGAGTTGTCTCATGCCGGGGACGGATGAGAAATGACCAGAGAAAGAGCCCGCCCTCCGGCGGCAGTCACCGTGTTGGAGGCAGCCAGCCTGGTGATTGATGGTTTCCAGCCGGTCCGGAGTCGCTGGACGTGGCAACCGCTTCTGCCCGAATTGTGGCTGCGCGAGCAGGAGCGGCATCACTTCCGAGAGACGACCTTCGACCTGAAGAAGAAGGTCTGACGTGTCCGGGGACTGCGTACCAAAGGAGATACCATGATTAACGCAAAACCGATGGTGATAGGAGTGATCGCGCTGGCGTTGCTGGCTTGGACCGGCGCACTGCACGCCGAGGAGGCTA
This sequence comes from bacterium, assembly GCA_035505375.1. NCBI lineage: Bacteria > bacterium. The sequence continues at coordinate 45,627 of DATJQV010000034.1, forward strand.
CAGCGCCGGCTGACAACAACGTCGATACCGAAGCCGGGAACGTCGGCGGAATGTGTGGCGGTATTGCCGTGGAGGACACCGGAGCGGTGGTCAACTCGGTTACCGGCTGGGTCGTGGACGCGAGTTGCTGGCTGGGACTGGGCGCCCGCGGGGAGAAACATCAGCAGTGCGCAGTGGCCTGTGCCAACATGGGCACGCCCCTTGTTATCCTGACCGACCGCGGCACGGTCATCTACCCGGTGATGCTGACTGCGCCCGCCAGCCCGAAGGAGAATAACGCGAAGCTGATCCCGTTCGCCGAACAGCGTGTCACGGTCACCGGCAGGGTCATAAAACGTGGACAGGAACGTGGCATCGTTATTGACACCGTTGCCACGGCTCCGGAGCCGGAAAAGCCCGTGTCGTTCGCGGGCCGGGAAACCGCAAACGTCCAGCTCGTAGCCCGGGTTTCGGACCTGAGTTGCTGGATTGGAAAGGGCGAACATGGCACGAACCATGCCGAGTGCGCGCAGGCGTGCGCCCAAGCCGGCGAACCGCTTGTCCTGGTCAACGATTCCGGCTATATCTACTATCCGGTCACTCAGACGATGCCGTCGGGTCCGGCCGACAACGCCCGTCTCATGAACTACTGTGAACAAGAGGTACAGGTTACAGGCAAGATCATCCAACGTGGCCGCGAACGGGCTGTTGTTATTGACAAGGTGGCGGCGTACGCACCGATGCCAAAGCCGGGCAGCACCGGTTCGGGGAAGTGAGAGATGTCCGGAGCTCCCGCCCGGACCATATTTCTCGCTGCCGCACTCCTACTGCTATTTGTTGGTATCGCGAAGGCTACGCCGCCCGACCGCATCCGGCTCGCATACAGCGACTCAACCGGAATGCTCGCAATCGCGGTTCACCACCCGACGTTCTACCCCGCAGCACACCACATAGCCAAGGTCGCGGTGATGTTGAATGACTCAGTGATCTTGGTGCGGCAGTTCTCCCGCCAGACGAACAGCCAGGAACTGGACATGAAGTGCCCCGTCCCGGGTGCGAAACCAGGCGACCACCTCAGCGTGACTGCGACCTGCAACTTACTCGGCAAGCGGACTGAGACGCTCACCCTGCCGGCCGGCAGCCCGTGACTGACGCGGGCAATGCCGGCCGGCAAGCCGGAACGAACTACCGAGTTCTACAAGTAGGCGTTCGGCTGGACCGTCAGGAAATGGGATGGGCCCAGGACTACTGGCTCGTCAGCACCGGCAAGCCGGGCGCGCCCGGCATCGGTGGAGACACAAATGACAGGAGTCTTCCGCGCCGCTTGGCTGGAAGGCCGGCCCAGCGCCTCGGGCGGCCTCCTGCCGATTGGACCATTCGCAGCCGGCGGTTGGCCGCCGGACCATGAGGCACGGAGGAGGCGATCGCAGTGGACCGAAAGAATGCAGACGAGCACATCCGCAACCATGTCAAGTACCCTGCGACCGCCGAAGACATCAAACAGGCCTGCAACCGGATGTCGGACTTCTCGACCGAGGACGGGCACTGGATGAACGGACACCTGCCGGACGGCAGGTACGAAACGCCGGAAGCTGTAGTCCGCGCGTTCGGTTGGTAGTGGCGGTGCAGCGTGAAACCAGCGGGAAGCAGGGATCCGGCTCGGCTCCTGTCTTCCCGTCTGGCGTCCGGGCACCAGCATCGTTGACAGACCATCGCTCGGAGCCGGGCTGGCGAATGAGCCATCGCCCGATCCTCCGAAACGGCCGCGACGAGAAGCGCAGCCGCCGGCTGGCAATCGGAAAGATGCGGTCAGCGACACAAGACCGACGGCAATCGCAGAAATCGTGCCGGCGTCGCCAGACGGGCAACCAATTCCGATTCCCCAGATTGTCGATTGCAGATCAGCCGCGTCTCCTCCGCGCTGAGGCCCTTTACAATGTCGCGGCTGCGGCTATATTGTCGCATGCGAACAGTCGTCGCCGCTATTCTCGGACTGAGTTTCGTGGCCGGAGCCGCAGTATTTGGGAACTTCTTCTATCGCGCGCGGGCTCAGGACAACACCATCCGCGTGGTTGGCGCGGCCACCAAGCGGTACGATTCGGACATCGTGAAGTGGCGGGTGTCGGTCGGCCGGAACACCGGGTTGGGAGACGCGAGCGCGGGCTATCCCGACACCAGGAAGGCATTCAAGGCGCTGATGGCGGCGTTGAAAGCAGCCGGCATCGGCGACTCCGAGATATCGGTGCAGCCCATCAATCGGACCCCCGTCACCGACAACAACGGCAATAGCACCGGGTACAGCTTCAGCCAGAGCGTGTATGTGATATCGAAGGACATTGCCACGGTCGAGAAGCTCGCGCTCAATCCCGACGAGATGTTCCTGCGGGGCGTAGCGCTCCAGTCGTCCGCGCTGGAGTACTACTTCTCCAGGCTGCCCGACATCAAGAAAGAACTGCTGGCCGAGGCCGCGCGTGACGCGAGACAGCGGGCAGTAGAAATCGCGAAGAACTCCGGGGCCGGCATCGGCGCCATGCGCTCGGCCAGGGCCGGCGTTTTCCAGATCACCGAACCTTATTCGACCGAGGTCTCCGACTACGGCATCTACAACACCTCGACCCGCCAGAAGGACGTGACCGTCACGGTCACGACCGAGTTCGGCGTTCGGTAAGAAGCCGGAGCCTGCCTGAAAACAGATGGGCGGCAGTGCCGCCCATCGTCGCTATTGTTCGGGTCGGAGCCGTCAGCTATTCGAGCCAGATTTCGACGTGGTTGCCGTGCTCGTCTTCGTCCACGTCGACGATCTTGCCGGTGATGCCCTTTTCCAGCGCGTCCGTGATCATCCTCAAATCGATTTCCTGCTCTTCGATCTTGGCCCTGGCCTCGCTCGGGATGAAGTTCATTCCCCACTTCACGAGGCCGATGGGCAGGGTTACGTTGACCTTGGCCCGGTCCGAGCCCCGTGGGAAAACCCGGACCTTGAGGAACCGGTTGCGCTGGCCTCCACCGCTGTCGCCGCGTTTGATGGCATCGAGCAGTTTCGCCGCCTCTTCGGCCGTTATCTTCTTTTCTTCGAGCAGCTTCAGGACCCGGTCCTGTTCGTCGCTCATCGGTTCCTCTTGATTTCGTCAACCGCCTTGTCCACGTCGATCTTGCCCGATTCAAGTTCTGTGATGACGTCCGAGGCGCTCTTGCGGTGCCAGCGCCGGTGTCGCTGTATCCGGCGAACGATGACGTAGATGCCGAACCCCACTATCAGGAGCGGCCAGTTGCGGCTGAAGGCGATGTAGGGAACGCCGAGCGCGGAAAGCCATATCCACAGCCCGACGACCACCAGCACTGCGCCCCACCAGATGGTTCGCTTCATCCTCGCCTCCCGCGCCGGATGATCCATGAGACGCCTTCGCCCACGGTGAGCAAACCGATGATGATGATGATAACCGGCCAGTCGCGACTGAACACGATGCCCGACGTAATCTTGCCGAGCTTGGCCAGCCATATCCAAAACCCGATTGCCATGATTATCAGTCCCCAGATGATCGTCCGTATCATGCGTTCCTCCTGTGTCCATTGGTCCTGCCCTCTACCTTCTCACTTCTCAGGTCTCTCGTCTTGCATCCAGCCCCTGCGCGCTTCACGTCCTACTTCTCCTCCGCCCGACCTATCTCGATGTCGCCGATCTTGGTGGTGACCTTCAAGGTCCTGCTGCCCGCGCCGAGCTTGAGCTTCATGTACTCGTCGTGCTCTTCCAGCACTTCGTGCGGAAGGTCGTCGTCCACGTGAATGTCGCCGTCTTCCTCGGTCGCGAGCTCAAGCACGAGGTCCGCATCCTCGGGCAGATCCACGGTGACATCACCACTCACCGACTCCAGGCTGCCTGAAATCGGGCCGGTGGCGCCGAGTTCAATGTCTCCGGACCGGGTTTCGACCTCGACGCTACCGCTGACGCCGTCGAGGTCCACGTCGCCGGAGACCGTCTTCACCTGGATACCTCCGGTCGATTGGTCGATGTCCACGTCACCGGAAACCGTCCTCACCTCGATGCGCGCGCTGCCGTCGTTCACCGACACGTCGCCGGACACGACTTCAAGCTCCAGCCGGCCGTCAGCCGGCACGGTCGCGGAAACGTCGCCGGCCATGGTCCGGACGACCACCTGGTCGCCGCTCGTGCGCACCTTGACCATTCCGCCGGTGTAGCTGACCGCCACCTTGTCCTCGTCGCCGCGGGCCACGTCGAGGTCGCCGCTCACGCTCTTCACGAGCAGGTGGCGTTTGCCCGGGAAGTCGGTGCTTCGTTCCTCTCCCGGCTCGAACCCCGACTTCATTGCGGACGCGACCGCGGTGGCCACGATGTCGGGAATCCGCCCGAAGTCCCGGTGCCCGCCGCGCACGCGGAAGTGCCGCTCCACTCCGAACGGACCGTGCGGTCCTCGGCTGAACTCAGGCCCGGCGCTCTGCGACCCCAGCGCCTCGATCAGGCGCGTGGCCTGGTCCGCGGTAATCTTGCCGTCTTCCAGCAGTTTCAGAATCCTGTCTCTCTCATCACTCATGTTCGTCCTCTGTCTTTCGTCCTCATTTCTCAGTCCTCAGTCTTCATTCCTTCGCCTCCGCGCAGCATCTTCTCCGCCTCTTCCGGCGTAATCTCGCCGCGTTCGAGCATCTCGATGACCTGCGCGTTGTCGGCCTTGCCCACGCTCTCGGAGAACCCGAGCGCGGACAGGACCGCGTCCAGGCGTGACCGCACCGTCGGATACGAGATGCCCAGTTCCTTTTCCACGTCGCGGATGACCCCGCGGTTTTTCACAAAGACCAGCAGGAACTGGTACAGGTCGTCGGGCAGGCGGCAGAGGTCGGGCACTCGAAACCGGCCCCGCACTGATGTCCCGCACGACTCGCAGGTCAACTCCGATACAGCCATGTCCGATTCGCAGACCGGACATCGGGAAACTAGTCCTTTTCGTGCCATCGTCTCACTCCTAGTCAATGTTCGCGCCGGAATTGTTCATCGCGACGCTCCGATTCCGATATGCCCGCACTTCCACAGTGGGCATCACCAACCTCGGCATCTCGGCCCTGACCACGACCTCGGGCATCATGCCCTGTTCCCTTGCGGCAGCCCGGGCATTCGCAACAGCCCGAGTCACGCCGGCCAGTAAGGCCACGAACAGCGTCGCAGCTATCACCACGGACAGCACCTTCATCATCGAATACTCCTTGTTGCTCGGTCTTTGTTGTGCCGGTCCTCGCAGGCATGGTCCAGTCGCAGCCGTTAGGAAGGTTTCGGCTTTCGTCATCCGGCTTTTGCTCATGCCTGTAATCATAGCCCTTTGACGCTGAAAGTCAATGAAAAGTTGCAGATAATATTAACTTTCTTAATGTCAACATTAACTTTAGTGAGTACTGGCCCAGCATGGATTGATTTAAGTAGCCAGTTCTTGAGTAGTTGTGCTTGCTTCCCCGGCTGGGTGCTTGACGCATCCCGAGCCTGGCCCATGGATCCATTTCCGGTGCCTTCTCCGCATGCAAAGGCGGTCGGTCCACATGGGGGGGCGAATTTGACACTGCCGGCCCTAATCGGTATCCTAGATTATTCGCGCACTCCTTCTTGGTCTTCTGCTCGTAGGGTTTGCCGCCGCCCAATCCCCTATTGTATTGGGTCGATGTCCGCTTGAGAACGCGATTGCCATCAGCGCCGGTCGATTCACAAGAGGCGACTCCGACGATGTCCTAGTCGTTCAGGACCTTGGCCGGTTGGAGCTGTCGCGCGGACCCGGACGGGCAAAGACGGTTCTGGACCTGCGCCGGCTGGCCCTGCTCCGGTTAGGCGGAACGAGCTTCAGAACCGTGTGGCAGAGCGACCCGTTCAACTGCACCAGCTCCTCGGCTTCCGAGATAGCTGGCACGTCCTGGACCGCAGGAGACATCGACGGCGACGGCCTGAGCGAGCTGCTTCTCTTCACCGCTGATTCGTGCACGGTTCTCCGCTTCGGAAACGACACAGCCACAGCGACTGTCTACGGCATGGGCGGCGCGTGGGTCGAGGCGGGAGCAGTCTGCGACGTGAACGGCGACAGCCTGCCCGAGGTAGCAACCATGGAGTTGTCGCGGCAGGATACTGCCAAGACGAAGCGGTTGCTCCGGTTGTATCGGATGACCGGAACCGGGCTTGTGTCATGCGGACCGTGCTCTGTCAGCGTCAACCCGGGAGCCGACGTTCGCATGGAGTTACTGGGCTCGGCCAGGCTCGCGGACTACCCGGGAGAACTCCCGGTCGTCGCCAGCATCTACCCGACTCTCAGACCGAGTGCATACAAGGCCCTGTACTGGCCCAGGCAGGACTCGCTCTTTCTCACCGACAATCCGTTCCCCTGGCAGGAGTGGTTCTCAAAGACCCGCGTCCTGCCGGCCGGCGAACTCACGCTCTTCAATGTCGGCGACACGCTGGTCGGGTACGGCTATTTTGTGCCTGGTGCGCGGCCATCCGGCCCGTCGCAGAGCTTCGCCGCGCTGGATGACGGCGAGTGGCGGCTGTTGCCGCTGCAGGACGACGCGAGGTACGTCTCAGGTCCGGTCTGCCGGTTCACGCGAAACGGCGTTCCCGGCTGGCTCGAACTGCGCGACAACCTGTTCTACTTCTATCCGGGCGAGATCTTCCGCTGGCGCTAGGCGCGGCGGCAGCGCCGCGAGTGACCAGTTACCAGTTGCCAGTTTGCAGTAGAGGAAGGGAACCGGAATCTGCGCCATCTGCGTAATCTGCGGTTGGTCATCGCCTCAGCCGCACTTCGTGTCGATTGACTGGCAGGACGGCGGGAATAGAATAGCGCGTGCGTGTACTCCGAGTTTCGACCCGGGACCTCCTGTTCGCAATGGAGAATCGCGTACCGGGCACGACTCACTACCTGAACACCGAAACCGGCGAGGTAATTCCCGCGTTCGGATTCAACCGCGACCAGATTCTGGCTGAAATCCGGCAGTCCCCAAAACGCTACCTGCGTCTGGCTCCACAGGCCGGCCGCTTCGGCTACGACTCCATGGTCGAGTTTGCTCGTACGGTCAGTCGGCTGGAACTCCGTGCCGAACTTGAGGCCGCGCTTGACGGCCCCGGTGTGTACCGCCGGTTTCGTACCGTGCTCAAGAACGAGCCACGCGAACTCCATCGCTGGCACCAGTTCCAAGGTGAGAGAGTTGCGGGCAGGCTGCGTAAGCGGCTCGAAGCCGAAGGCATCGCCATCGAGCTCATCTCCGACAACGAGTAACTACAGGAAAAGGGACAGAGGGACCAAGGGATAGAGAGTGCAAGTCCGGGCACTCGCTCCCTCTATCCCTCGATCCCGTTCCAGACTCTAGCCTGCTATCAGCCGGCCAGCACCAACCGCACGGTCCGGCTTTCGCTGCCCGTGCTCAGGCGGCAGAAGTAGGCGCCGGCAGGGACGGTATGACCGTCGCTCGCTCTCCGGTCCCAGGTTGCCGAGTAGCGTCCAGCCGATCTCTGACCTTCAAACAGGGTCCTGGTGAGTCGACCGCTGCCGTCGTAGATGTCTATGCGCACCGGCGCAGCAGACCCGAGATCGTAGGCCAGCCGCACCGGTCCCACTGACGGATTCGACCCGGTCAGGCGCAGTGCAGTGCGGTACGGTACGGACGGCCCCTGCGCAATCCCGACGTGTGTGCTGCTCTGGCAGAGAATCCAGTCGTTCGGGTTGAACGTGACGCTGGTCGGCTGCCCACCGACCGCGAATACGTTCTGTTGTGGGCTGGTCGTCACGTCATAGCGGAATGTGGCGCTGTCGCCCGACCAGTTCACCTTCACCTCCACCGGCATGTGGAATACTGCCGGCGCTCCGCTGCTGTTGTTCTGCGTGAGCTGGAGCACTACCTCCCAGCCGCCGCCGTTCTGGCGTCCCTCCCATCCGAGGGAGTAGATGGGGTAGCCCATGTCATAGATCCATTCATTGAAGAACCAGCTCAGGTTCAGACCGGTCATGTGTTCGTGGACGCGCTCGTAGTCAGCGGTGCTGGCGTTGCCATAAGCGAAGCTGTCGCCGTATGCCCGCATGGACCTGAAGAAAATGCCTGGCTGGGACCAGATTGTGTCTCCCTCAACATACCGCAGCATGTGCTGCACCCAGGCGGCCTTGTCGTAGGTGTGACCCACGTCGAAGACATGGTCCGGATACGGCGGGTTGTACACGGGGCGCGGACCAGCGTCCTCTTCGGAGAAGTACTCCTGGGCCTCGTTGTCGATGCTGCTGTAGAACGCGGACAACCCGGAGGAATGCCACGTATACAGGTCGGCCGAATTGGTGGCGAACCCTTCATTGAGCCAGATGTTCCGCCAGTCAAGACAGGTGACGTGGTCTCCCCACCATTGGTGAGACATCTCGTGGCTGATGCCGTTGTCGTCGCCGTAGAGAACCCACTGCCTGTGAACCATTGTCATGGTCTGGTTCTCCATCCCGCCCCACTGGAATGGGTAAGCCTCGACCATCCCGTATTTCTCGAAGGGATAGGGGCCGTAGCGCGACGAGTCCTCGAAGAAGGTTATCATGTCAACGGTATGCGCGTACGCATTGACCGCAGAAGCCGAATCCTCGGGCCAGTTGAAGTGCTGCATGTAGAGCGATTCACCCGGACTCGTCGGGAACCACTGCTTGAAGCTGGTCCAGCGTGAGGCGGCGAACGTCATCAGGTACGTTGATATCGGGTAATGCTCAGTCCACCAGCACGTCCTCAGGCCGCCCGAAGTCGTGACGCTGTCCCGGATACCGTTGGAGCAGGCGCTCATCGAATCAGGAGTGGTGACGTTGATCTGGCAGCCGCGCTCGGCCTTGTCCCACGGCTCATCAAAGCACGGTATCCAGTACCGTGCGTCGGAGGGCTCAGTCGTCGAGTAACAGATGGCGTGCGGGATGCCTGAAGAACCCTTCGCATACCAGTAGAACCCTTGATAAAAGCTGCCGGAGTTCCGATGGTAGTAGATATCGACAGTCAGCGATTCACCATTGGAAAACGAGCGGTCAAGAGTGATGTGCAACAAGCCGGCGGGGGTCGTAAACGTACAGGTATTGCCGGCTCGACGCACCGAGTCGCAGACCAGGCTGTCCATGTGCAGGCTGAACGTGTCGAAGTTGTCGTGGCGCGGCGTCAGGTCGATACGCGCGCGCGCAGTCATCGCTCCGGACGTCATCGGCAGTTTGACGTCCGCACGGTAGAATCGAACGTCGAAGTCGTGGGTCGAGTCGCCCGGCATGAGCGGCGGATACGGCGCGGTCACGTACTTGCCCTCGTGGAACGTCTGGGCGACGGCCGCCAGGACAAAAAGGGTAATACCGACAAGGACCAGCTTCTTCATATTATCTCCTTAGGGTTTGCGCAGAGAGTCTAGTCAGGCTGCCAGCGGGGGTCAACCAACAGCGCACTCGATGCCGCGACCGGCAAACTCAGACCGTATGGTTTCCAGTTCTTCAGGAAAAGGCAAGCGGACGTGTTCCATCCGGTACTCGCGGTCCAGCTCCTCGTACTTCGCCGCGCCGAAGGCATGGTAGGGAAGCAGCCGCGCCGCGCAGATGCCCAGTTCCCGGCACAGGCCCGCCACAGCGGCAGGCTCTTCGTCGGCGGTATTGACCCCGGGCACAACCGGATAGCTCACAATGACATTCACCCTGGTCCGGGCCAAGCGCCGAAGGTTGCTTAGGATCAACCGGTTGTCGCGGCCGGTGAGTTGCCGATGGAGGTCGGCCGACACACACTTCAGGTCGTAGTAGACGAAATCCAGCCGCTCGACCGTACTTTCCAGACGGCTCCAGTCCCACAGGCCGCAGGTTTCGACCCCGACTTTCAGGCCGGCTCGCTCACACTGGTCAAGAAACACATTGACGAAGTCCGGCTGGGCCAGCGGTTCGCCGCCGGACAGGGTTACACCGCCTCCCGAGTTGCGAAAGAACCGGATCTGACTGGACACCCGTTCACACAGGGCCTTGGGCGACCAACGCTCGCCTGCGACCCTGATGGCCTGCGCAGCGCAGGCTCGGACGCAGTCCCGCGTCTCGCACGAAGCGCACGCCTCACGACGGAACCGGGGATAGCCGTCGGGGCCCACGGCAATTGCCTGCTGCGGACAGCTCGCGATGCACGTTCCGCAATGGCGGCACCGGCTCCGGACGTGAAGCACTTCTGCGTGCGGCGACTGGCCCTCGGGGTTCGCGCACCACTGACAACGCAAGGGACAGCCCTTGAGGAAGACAGTTGTCCGGATCCCTGGACCGTCGTGGACCGAATACTCCTGGATGTTGAAGACTAGACCAGTGGAGAGGATTCTAGGATTCAAGGGGTCCAGGATTCCAGTGTCCTGCACTAGTATCCTCGAATCCTTGATTCCTGGAATCCCCCTCTCACAGTCCGTGCTCTGTGCGCGCGATGATCTGGTCCTGAATCGACCGGCTGAGTTCGACAAAGAAAGCGCTGAACCCGGCGACCCGCACGATCAGATCGCGGTAATTCTGCGGGTTGACCTGAGCATCGCGGAGCATCCTCGTATCGACGACGTTGAACTGGAGTTGGAAGCCCGTTGATTCAAAGTAAGTGCGTATCAGGGCAATGAGCTTGCGCGCGCCGTCGCTGCCGCGCAGGGCTGAAGGGTGGAGTTTGAGATTGTGCAGGCCACCCCTTATACGCGTGTGGTCCACCTTGCCGGCGGAGAGCAGAACCGAGAGTGGCCCTTTGGTATCAGTACCGGGCTGAGGCGAGGTGACGCCGTCGCACAGTGATTCGCCGGCGTACCTGCCGTCCGGCGTCGCCAGGCAGGCCTTGCCAAAGGGTGTGTGAGTACTGATCGCCAGCATCGAAGGATCGTAGGGCTTGCCCAAGTAGTTCGTCTGCCGGGATACGAAGTCACAGTATGTTTCGAAAAGGTCGAGGTAGATGGCATCGGCCCGGTCGTCGTTGTTACCCCACTTGGGGGCGGCAATTGCCCGGCGGTGCAAGTCTTCATGCCCATCCCAGTTGGCGCTGCAGGCCTTGCGCAACTCATCGAGTGTGCATGTCCGTTCTTCATCCACTAGTTGCCTCACGGCGCTCAGGGCATTGACAACGTTGACCAGACCGGAGCTCAGCGTAGTCGGCGTGCCGTTCTGGACTGCGCCGCCGTCGTCGAGCGAAAGACCTCGCTCTACGCAGTCACGCACCAGCACCGAAGAGTAGATGAGATTGCAGGTCTCACGGTGCGCGGCCATGGCGTAGTTCCAGTAGCGCTGCCAGTTGCGGATGGCGCGCTCCAGGTGGAAGCGGTAGGCCGCGACCAGCTCGGCATAGGTTCCGGGCACCGGGCTGGAATCAAACTGAATCCCGGTGCGTGGGTCGACGCCGCCATACAGGGCGAGTTCGAACAACTTCATGTGGTTGATAAAGCCAGCCTGGACGACACCGTAGCTCATACCCTCGAGGGTTGGTTCGGTGCAGCCGCCCATGGCCGCGTACTTGCGGATGGTCGAAAGCGGCAAACCGGTCTTCTGCAGTTCGTGCTGAAGGTAGACTTTCAGGTTGAACCAGGCCGGGAAACCGCAGCCCGTCTTGACGCACTCCACTGCCTTGAGCAGAAACGCCTCGCTCAGGGCATCGTCGTACCAGATCGACAACGTCGGTTGGGTCGTCTGGCAGTTAATGGCAGCCTGCAGCACGAGCCGCGATAGCTCGTTATCCCCGGGGCGGCCGTGCTCATCGGTGCCACCCAGTATCATATTCTGGTACAGGTTGCCCGAGCCCAGACCTTCCCAGGAGAAGGAAGCGACGTACTCGATCTCGGTCATCTTGACGCGCAGGGCCTCGAGCAGTTCCAGCACCTCGGCATCGGTAATCCGACCGGCCGCGCGGTCCCGCTGGTAGTAAGGATACATGTAGCGGTCGAACCGGCCCGGGCTGTACCCGAGCTGAGCCCCTTCGATATGACCGGCCAGATACGTGAACCAGAATGCCTGCATCGCCTCGCGGAAGTCGCGGGGCGGCTCGGCGGGCACGCGCTCGCACCGCTCCGCGATATCGAGCAGCTCCTTGCGCCGGGCATCGTCGATCTCGGCCGCGGCCAGCTCGCGAGCCTTGGCGGCGTACTTCGCGGCCCAGCGTACCGTGGCTTCCAGCACCCGGATGCCGGCGCGCCAGAAGAAGACCTTTTCGGCGGAGCGGTAGTCGGCCACCTCCGCCTGCCGGATCTTCTCCCGCAGCCGCTTGATGACACCGTTGAACCCCTGCGCCAGCGCGGTCTCGAAGTCGAGCACGTACCGGCCCTCAGGCGCGGGGTCATGCGGCGCGGTGTAGAGAATCGCACGCCAGCCATTCTCGATGTAGGCTGCGGCCTCAAATGTCCTCTTCCAGAGGTCGTCGCCTACGTCCTGCATGCATTTGCCCGCCCAGTACTCGGCGCTTTCCCTGAGCCAGCGCTTGTCCTCGCGGGACAAGAGGAACTTCCCGGAGAAGAACTCGTACTCGCCGCTTGCGGCCATTTCGCGCGTCCGGGCAATACCCCCTCCGGTACCGAGGTCAGTTACCTTATCCTGGGCCTCATGCTCTTCGTTGCGGAACTCACGCAGTATGTATTGAGATGCGTAGTGGCAGTAGGGTATCGCGCCCCGCACATACCGGGTCTTGCTGCCCACGAAAGGTTCGAAGGAACGGATGACCGGCGTGAGGTTCTCGAGCGCGTAGGCATGGCACTCGGCGCGACGCTCGAGTACGTTTCGGCCGTCGGTACGCCGGTGGGCCTCGGTGTACAGCCGCATGTACTCGGCGTCAACCACGAGCGGCTCGGCCAGGTAGCGCTCGCGCATAGCTTCTGCCCGGGGGCTCGATGGTGAGCCCGCGACTTCGCGTGGTTCGAAATCCGTTGCTAACCGACTTGTGTTCATCTAGTTCCTCCGTTTGGCGGCCGCGGACCAATCACCTTAGAACATCTCCATTCCACCGCCCTCACACTACCGTGCAACGGCGGATTCCCGCGACATCACAACTAACCGCCGGGCTGGGTGCCTGAAAGACACCAAGTGACCAGGAGGAGGCATCGAGCTGGCTGTCGTCAAGCCACCTGTCGCGGACATGGCTGCGCGTACCCATCCGGTGGAACGAGGACACGGACGAATCCGGACTGCCCGTGCCCGATGCAATCCACCTGAAGATGACGCCCGCCTGTTGCTTGGGTAGTGTCTGCCCGGATAAACATCTGCGGGTCAGACTACAGATTATCGAGCACCGCACCAAGATGTCAATCGGAGCAGTGGCTATGCCGGAGGCAGCGACGCCATGCGCGCCCGGAACGCCAGAATCCCGACAACCACACCGCAGAAGACGCCGTATGCCGCGATCACACGAGCAAGCGCCAGCGTACCGCTGCCCGACAGCGCAATGACCAGGCCCGCGAACACGAAGGACGCAATGCCGCCAAGGACAAGCAGCCACTCGCCGCCCAGTTTCTTCCGCAGGTAGTATGCCGTCATGATGTCCGCAACTCCCGTGACCGTCATCCAGCCTGCCACATAGAAGAGATGCTCCAGCAAGGCTGCGGGCGGTGAGAAGAACATCAGCAGTCCGGCCCCCGCACTAGCGAGTCCCCGCACAAGCAGCACCCACCAATATGGACGTCCCGGAATCTCCCCGGCGACTATTCCGACTCCGAGGATCCCGTCCACGAGGGCGTACGCACTAAAGGGCTGCTGAAGCCTCACCAGCATCACGACTATGATGCCGAACGCAATCGTGATGACACCCCGCACCAACAGCACCCACCAGTTGCGGCAGAGAATGTAAGCCAGTTGCAGGCCGGAGAGGCTCCTGCCTGTCCTGCGGTTTGCAGCGGTGGGCGGGGTCGGCGGAGACGGCACTACACCCGAAGAATCAGGTTCCAAGTTGGCCTATTTCAGTCGCTCGCGTTCAGAAGCAGCCGCGCGACAGTCCGGCTTGATGCCGCTATCGAAACGAGCCAGAGGACGCTTACGGAGAGATAACGAGGTAGCTCCCATGTATGTCAGGATAGGCCGCGATTAGGGCGGAGTCAAGCACGAGAGCATGATCGGGTGCCTGGTCAGAAGGGAATGGGAAACAAGGTTGACGGTCAACATCGGTCTCAATCGGGACCGCAGAGTCAGTGGTGCGAAAACTCGCAGCCGCAGTAGTTCTGCCGGTACAGTCCGAGGTCGCGCGACAACTCGATGCTGTGCTTGAACCCGTCGTGTTTCTTCCAGTCCTCTTCGACGAAGACCAGACCGTGGCGGGCAGCCGCCTCGCGCGCGATAGGATGGATAGCGGCAGCCTTCTTCATCGGTGCGATGGTGAGTGTTGTGGCAAGATGCGTGCAGCCGTTCTCGGCGGCCCGGCGTGCGGCCTCATCAAGCCTCAGCCGGTAACAGGCCAGACACCGGCTCCCTCCTTCCGGCTCTCGTTCGAGCCCGCGTCCGACCTCGATGAATCGCTCGTGGTCGTACGGCCCCACGTCAACGAGGACACGCCACAGCGCGGAGATGCGTTGGACCTCCATCAGTCGCTTGTGGTATTCTTCCTCAGGGTGGATGTTCGGGTTGTAGAAGAACCCGACGACCTCGTAGTCCGCCTGCAGTCGACGGATTACCTCGGTCGAGCATGGCCCGCAGCAGATGTGGAGCAGCAGCTTGGGCTTCATTGAATCAGACTAGGGACACGCCGGTCACAAGTCAAGGCAAAGGAGGAGGCTGAATGACGAAGGAAGAGGCATGGGGATCTGGTTGCGTCATTCTGAATTCTGGTATCTGACTTCTGCATTCTGATTTGTTCGAGTCCGACTGCGGGGCCTTGACCTCGGCGTTTCCCATCCTATCTTTTCCCCCATGCCCCTATGCCGTGATCTCGACCTCGTTCGGCGATTTGCTGCCCGACACCTCCCGGCGTCTAGTTCCATGTTTCATCTCGTCAATGACACTTTCGGCTCCTCGCTGCGCTGGGTCAGGACCGATGACCTGCACGACCCGCACGCAATCCTCTGCCGCACGCGAAGGCTGACGCTCTTCGCCGACTCCGGGCCGGCAGCGCTCCGTGTCCTCGCCGAGGTACCGCGCAATCTGCGCCTGAGGTTCGGCGCAACGCCGACCCGCTTCTGTCGACTGATACGCACCCACTGGCGCGGGCCGGATGCCGGCCGTCGTCTTTGGTACAACCACTGCTACCAGTACGCTCTCAAACCCGGCAGACTCGTTATCGACAAGACGCATCGCGTCAGCCGGCTGCGACCGCCGGATGCGCAGTTGATTGCCCGGGCATGGCCCTACGGCCGAAGTGCCGAACACATTCTCTCGCGCATCCGGAAAGGACCGGGCTACTGCATCCGCCGCAAGGGGCAACCGGTCGCCTGGGGCTTGATGCACGACGACGGCTCCATGGGTTTTCTCCACGTGGTCGAGCAATACCGCCACCATGGCATGGCGAGGACACTGACGACTGCGCTCGCCCGAAACCTGCTGCGGCGTGGCATCCAGCCGTTCATGTACATCGTCACCACCAACCGACCATCGCTCCGTCTGACCGCCAGCATGGGCTTCTCTCGCGCCGGCCGGTTCTCCTGGTTCGGGACCTGACGAGGACGGTCGTAAGGACCCGGGACCCGGTCAACATTTCCCATGACGGCTGCGGGCCGGCATTTGCCGGCCCGCTTGAGCTTGTGCTTGAGCTTGCGCTGCTCAGGACTGCCCGAACGCCTCTTGCCGCTTATGCAGCAATGCCCACTGCGCGTCAATCTGGCGCTGGGCCTCGGCGATGATCGCCTTGCCGTTCTCGCCCTTGAACAGGTGGCTGAACCTGCCCTGCGGCTTCATGAACTCCTCGACCGGCTTCTTCTCCTTCGGCTCGTAGGTGATCTTGTACTTGCCGTTGTCGCACTCGTAGATGGGCCAGAAGCAGGTGTCGGCCGCGAGCTTGGACATCTCGATTGTCAAACTGCCGGGATGCTGCCAGCCGAGCGGGCAGGGCACGAGCACGTTGATGAAGCTCGGCCCGTCCGCGGCCAGCGCCTTGCCGACCTTGGTGACAAGGTCGTTCCAGAGCGCGATGGTGGCCTGGGCCGCGTACGCCGCATTGTGGGCAATCATGATTTCCATGATGTCCTTCCGCGGCATCGTCTTGCCCGGTATCGCCGTGCCCGCCGGCGAAGTTGTCGTGTGCGCGCCAAAAGGCGTGGCCGAGCTGCGCTGGATACCGGTGTTCATGTAACCTTCGTTGTCGGTGCAGACGTAGAGGAACTTGTGCCTGCGCTCGAACGCGCCGGAGATAGCCTGGAACCCGATGTCGTAGGTCCCGCCGTCGCCGCCGAACGCGATGAACTTCAGGTCGTCCTTGATGTTGCCCATCTTCTTGTGGAAGTTGTAGGCCGCGATGACGCCGGACGCGGTCGAAGCCGCGGTCTCGAACGCGGTGTGGATCATCGGTATCTGCCACGCCGATTGCGGATAGATGGACGAAAAGATCTCGGTGCAGCCGGTCGGCATGATCCCGACGACGGGCTGGGGCGCGGCCAAGAGTATCTGCCGCACCGCCAAAGCCTCGCCGCAACCGGCGCAGGCGCGATGTCCGCTTGAGAAGAGCTCGGGGTTCTGACAGAGGTCCTTTAGTCGTGCCATGGCTTACCTCACTCCGATATAGGTCACGAGGTCTTCTTTCTTACCCGCGTACGCCTGCTCCAGCACTGTAGCGGCATCGGTGAGCGAGAACTCCTTGCCGCCGAGCCCGTACACATACGAAAGCATCTTCGGCCGCGTCGGCGAGTCGTAGAGCGCCGAGCTTATCTCGGTGAAGAGTGCGCCGCCCCATGCGTTGACCGTGTCGGCGCGGTCCATCACCGCGACCGTCTTGAACTTCGCCAGTGACTCCTTCAGTACCTGGTGCGGCAGGGGCCGGAACACGCGTAGTTTCACCATCCCGACCTTCTTGCCCTGGTTACGCATCGTGTCCACCGCGTCACGCATCGTGCCGCAGGCCGAACCCATCAAGAGCACAACCGCTTCCGCGTCCTCGCAGCGGTATTCGTCGATGATCCCGTAGCCCCGGCCGAACTTCTGCTTGAACTCGGCCTGCACTTCCTCGATTATCGGCAGCGCCTGGTTCATGCCCTCAATCTGCGATCGCTTGAACTCGAAGAAGTAATCCTGCATCGTCGCCGGCCCCACAAGGATCGGCTTCTTGATATCGAGCAGGTTCCAGTTCGGCTTGTACGGCCCGATGAACTCGCGCACCGGCTTGTCCTCGAACGTCTCAATCCGCTCCATGCAGTGGGACAGGATGAACCCGTCCACCGCGCAGATTGCGGGTAGCGACGTCCGCTCGGCAATCTTCACGCACTGGATGAGCGTGTCATAGCCCTCCTGCACGGTTTCGCAGAAGAACTGCAGCCAGCCCGAGTCGCGCGAAGCGAGCGAATCCGAATGGTCGCCGTGGATGTTCAGCGGCGACGAAACCGAGCGCGAGGCAATCGGCATCACTATCGGCAGTCGGAGACCGCCGGCGATGAATAGCATCTCATGCATCAACATGAGCCCCTGCGACGCGGTCGCGGTCATCGTCCGACAGCCGGACGCGGCCGAACCGATACAGGCGGCCATGGCCGAATGCTCGCTCTCCACCGCCACGAACTCGGAATCCACCTTGCCGTCGCTCACATACTGGGCGAATATCTGCACGATTTCGGTCGAGGGCGTAATCGGGTACGCGGCGACCACGTCGGGGTTGATCTGCCGCATCGCGTACGCCAGCGCCTCGTTGCCAGTCTTGGCAAGTATCATTTCCTCTCCTCTTCCATCGTGATGGCCTGCACCTTGGTCGGGCAGACCTGCGCGCAGATGCCGCAGCCCTTACAGTAGTCGTAGTTGATGCCGGTCACCTTGCCGTCCTTGACCATGACGGCGGCGTCCGGGCAGAAAATCCAGCAGTTCAGGCAGTGGATGCACTTCTCCGCGTTCCAGCACGGCCGCTGGGACCGCCACGCGCCGGTCTTGTTCTCGAGCACGGCCTTCGGGTCCTCGATAATCGCCCCGCAAGGCAGCTCTTTCCAGCTCTTCAGTTTCGCCATGTCGCCCCCACATTCGCCATTCGCCATTCGCCATTCGCCGTTCGCTTCTGACTTCTAGCTTCTAGCATCTGACTTCTGACTTCGCCCGGTGCCGCTAGCATCGAACCTCCTCGTACGCCCGGCGGACGCTGACAAGGTTCGGCTCGACGAACTTCTCCTTGCCGCCGCGGAACTTCTCGCCCAGCTTGTGCTTGATTGCCTTCATCATCGGCTCGAACTCAAGCACCCCGGTCGCCTTCACCAGCGCGCCGAGCATCGGCGTGTTGGGCACGTTCTTGCCGACGGTCTCCATCGCGATCTTCGACGCATCCACCACGTAGAGCTTGATGCCCGCAGGCAGGTTCAGCCGCTTGCGCAACTCGGCCGGGTCAACGTTCGAATTCACCAACAGGATACCGCCGTCCTCGAGGCCGTCAGTGACCTTGGCCGGCTCGATGAGCGATGCGTCGAGCACGACCACGACGCGGGGATTCTTCATCCCGGCGTGAGAACGGATCGGCTTGTCGGAAAGCCGGTTAAACGCGGCCACCGGCGCGCCCATCCGCTCCGGCCCGTACTCCGGGAAGGCCTGGATGTAGAGCCCGGTATCCAGCGCGGCTTCGCCGAACAAGAGCGCCGCGGTCTTTGCGCCCTGCCCGCCGCGCCCGTGCCAGCGGATTTCCAGCGGCTGGCCGCCGAGCATAAAGCAGGATTCAGCCATCATGTCTCCAATCAACAGAGCCCGTCACCGGCCCATGTGGCCGGCAACTGCGCTCCATCATTCGTTAGTCTCAACTCGGAAATCTTGCCTCAAATATTGTCGGTGCGGACTCAAATGTTATCAGGATGCGGCCGAAAGTCAACTCGACCTCCCTCACCTGCGCGTCGTCCAAGTCCTCGATTTCCGGCAGCAACTGCTCCCTGACTGTGTTCCTTTGCTCCCGCCAGACTCAAATCGTAGCCGCAGTCGAGTGACGGTAAATGCAGAGCCGTCAGCCGTCTTCGATCCGCCGACCTAGCATCGTCGATCTAGAATCTGGAACCCCAGAGCGTGGGCTCGTGCTTGGGCTTGTGCGGGCTGCTCTTGGGTAGCGGTGTGCTTGAAGCTCGCGGCCTGTGACTTCGGCATCGTCGTCAGCCACGGCCGGGTCTAGTGCGCCAGTGCTGCCCCGAGATAGTACGGCCAGATGATGATGGCGAGCACGCCCTTCCAGAAGAACGGCATGTGCAGGTAGCCGATGCTGAACAGCCAGCCGATGCACCAAATCGAACCCATCATCGGCCCGCCATGTGCACCCCGATGATGCCTGTGGTGATGCTTGTGGCAATGCTCCTTGTCCTCATAGCGGCCATCGGACTCCGACCGGGTGTGTTCGTCTGACATGGTATCTCCTTTTTCTGCTCCGGGTTACCTGCATGCCTGCACCGGATTCTAGAACTCGCGGGCGCGGATGTCAAACTGGCGCGGGTTCGGCTAATCTACAATCGACAATCTGCAATCACAAATGCCTGGGGATGGGCCGGCGGAGATGGGGCAGTGGCCTGTGAATCAGTGATTGCCCGACAGGATCCAGGAGCCGGACTTCCCGGTCGCTACGTGGACGAGCAGCTTTCTGTTCTTTAGCCCGAACCGCTCGGCAAGCGCTTTGGTGCATCCGAGCCGAACCCGCTCGAACACCCGACCGTGCCGATGCACCTTCACCTTCGGCAGTTTCGCGTAGGCGCGTCGAATCGCCAGCACCCTGGCCGGTGTCAGCCCCCGAAGCTCGTCCGATACATTGACCCGGGACCCGGCTCGGAGAGTTCGCCACCTTCTCTCGCGTCCCGTCGCCAGTATCAAATGTCGCGGGTTGCAGCAGGGACGACCGTCGAGCTTGTGGATGACCAGCGCTCGCTTGGGGATTGGCCCATAATCGCGTTCGTATATCCGCCGGTGGACATAGTGGCGACCGGGGCCGAAAACCGCGTAACCGTTGGCCTTGTAGCCCAGCCAGGGCCAGCACTCGTCGTCACCGCGCACGTCAACCAGTGCGACGAGCTTGTCGATGCCCAGGCGCATTGCCGTGTAGAACGCACGTTCGACCTTCCAGCCGTAGCCGGATACGCAGTCCTGCCTGGTGTTGACCGGCTTGTAGGGCAGAAGGACCTTCAGCTGGCGGATACGTTCACGCGATACGCCGACCATCCGGGCAAGCTCCGCTTCGGTGCAGCTCGATGCCTTCTCACCCAGCGCTAGTATCCGGTCGAGCGCTAATGGCGCTTGTCTATTCATACCTCGGGGAAAAAGGGACAGCTTCCGTGTGCCGGTTCTCCGTCAATGTCGGGAAGGACTCAGTCTCCAGCACTCGTGGATTCTAGGACTCGCGGGCGTGGTTGTCAAACCGGGGGGTTCACCCCAAGGGGATACAGACACACGCGGAAAACGGGGACTGAGCCCATCAGCGGGAAGAACAACTCGGGAGGCAATTCTCCAAGCAAGCCGGAGAGCAACGGTCAGAGCTACCTCGGGAGCAACGAGGACGGCAACCGGCGGAGTTACCCGGGCCGCAACGCTCCGACCAACCCGGAAAGGAACCGGTGGAGCAACCCGTAGACTAACCCTGAGAGCAAACCGGAGAGGAACCGGTAGACCAACCCGGCGAATTCCGGTGGAGGTTCATCCGGGAATTGCGGTGGAGATAACCCTCCGAACGATCTACAAAGCAACTCTGTCCGCAACCTCCTCAACGACGTAGGGGATGAGGGATTCGGTTTCGCAGGCTGTGGCCTAACGCCAAATTTCTCAAGCAGATAGCACCGAAATCCGCCCCGGAGTCTCGTATACGAAGGAGTACACAAGACCGCCCAACCTCCAATCAACAACCTGCAATTCAGAACGGCCGACGCCGCTGCACCCGCGCCATTCTACAAAGTTGAGTATTGCCCGCATGCTGCATTACTCTCGATGTGATATCTCGCACTCAGGGCAGCCCGGCCGTGAGCGGTTGGCCGTTGGCGGTCCAACCCCGCCGATTTGACACCACTGCGGGCGAGTCTAGAATCTTGCCACGGACGGGAGTTCCAACGGACAGGTATATATAGTCAGTGGACTTGATGACATCTTGTCCCGGCCGTGCTTGCAAGGAGGAATCATGAGCGGGAGATACTTGACCGTGCTCTGCGTGCTGTTGGCCGGTATGACCGTGCCGCTTGGCTGCAAGAGCCAGGTCATTACCGTGACGGTCCCATCCGGCCCGGAAACCGGGCATCCGTATTCGGTGCTGAGTTACACCAGCTCCGCGACCAGCCCGAGTGGCGACAGCGTGGCCATCCGGTTCGACTGGGGTGACGGCGACACTTCGGCGTGGTCGGGCTGGCTGCCGAGCGGCGGAGCTGCGTCTGACTCGCACTCGTGGTCGGTAGCCGATACTTTTCTTGTCCGTGCCCAGGCCAAGGACGCAGACGGACATAGCTCTGACTGGTCCAATCCGTTGGGCGTCGCCATTGCAGCAACGTGGACCAAGACCTTTGGCGGCACTGCCGATGACGAGGGCTTTGCGGTCGTGCAGGCCGCCGACCACGGCTATGTGGTGGCCGGACACACCTATTCGTATGGCACGGGTGCGGGTGACATCTACGTCATCAAGACCGATGCCGGCGGAAGTCAGGTCTGGAGCAACACCTTCGGCTCCGATGGTTATGACGCCGGCTATGCGGTTGCGGCCACTTCTGATGGATACGTCATCGCCGGAACGAGCTACAACGACGGCATGGGCGCAAGCAACGCTTCTCTCATCAAGGTCGACTCATCGGGTAATAGGGTCTGGGGCAGGAGCTATGGCTTTCTTGGCGCAGACGTCGCCTTTGCGGTCCAACCGACCAGTGACGGCGGGTACATTCTCGCGGGCCAAACCGGGTTCTTCAGCAGCGGGGGAAGCGATGTCTATCTGGTCAAGACCGATGCCGAAGGCAACCAACTGTGGTATAAGAATCTCGGCGGGCCCCACAATGACGTGGGCCGCTCGGTGCATCAGACGGGTGACGGCGGGTACATAATCCTGGGCGAGACCGACACGATTGGTAGTGGTTTGAGCGACATGTATCTGATCAAGACCGATGCGTCCGGCAACCAGGTCTGGGCCAGGACCTTTGGCGGTGGAGGCCATAACCACGGATACTCCGTCCAGATTGCCTCCGACGGAGGTTACATCCTGGCCGGCCAGACCGAGGGAGGAGCCGGCGGTGGTGACGTCTATCTGGTCAAGACCGACGCGTCCGGGAACCAGGTCTGGGCCAAGACCTATGGCGGCAGCCAGACCGACGGAGCCCACTCCATCCAACGGACCGCGGACGGCGGGTACATAATCGCGGGCATGACCGCGTCGTTCGGAGCCGGGATGTTCGATGTCTACCTGCTGAAAATCGACGCGAACGGCGACACCGTGTGGACCAGGACCTATGGCGGTGCCAGCAGCGATGTCGGAGATGCGGTCCAGGTGACTTCCGACGGCGGGTACATAGTCTCGGGCATGACGTCGTCTTACGGCGCCGGCGGCAACGACGTCTGGCTCATCAAGACCGACGCTCAGGGCGAAGTTAAGCCATGAACCGGACGGAACGGCCGGCAGTGGACGACGCGCACTAGGCCGAGGCCGGCCCGGTCGATATGGAGACCCGGGAGTTTCGGAGACTGACCAGACTCATGGGCGCGGCAGGTATCGTTCAGCGTTGCATCGTACATCGTTGTTCGTTCGCCGGAAGGACAGCGGGTAGCGCCGGCAAACGATGAACGCTGTCAGGTCTCTCCCGAACGAACACGGACGGCTGACGGTTGACAGCTTGCGGCTTGCCGTTCGCGGTCCGCATGAGGACGGAATTCGAGTTGCAGAGCGAGGCGTTGCGCGTGTTCGAGCTAGATGCGACTGAACGACGGGACTGAGTTGGTCTACCGAGTCAGGGAGCACCCGCGTGCCCGGCGAGTGCGCCTGGTGGCGTCACTTCACGACGGAATGGTGGTGACCGTTCCGCGCGGGTTCGACCGGAGTCGGATTCCGGAAATCCTCGAGCAGAAGCGCACCTGGATCGAACGGGCGCTGCGCCGATTCCCCATGAGGCCGGAACCCTATCGCCCGCCGTTGCAGATTGCGCTTCTGGCCGTAGGTGAAGAGTGGGTCGTCGAGTATGAAACCGGAGAACCCGGGCGCGTGACGTTGGTCAAACGCGGGGACCGGACGCTGCACGTGTCCGGCGCCATCGACCGCTCGAACGCGGTACGGCGAGTGCTGGAGCTATGGTTGACGAGTCAGGCACGCCGGCACCTGGTTCCATGGTTGGGCCGAACGGCCGGCGAACTGGGGTTCGCGCTGAGCGGCGTCTCCGTACGCACGCAACGGACCCGATGGGCGAGTTGCTCGCACCGCGGGACAATCAGCCTGAATGCACGGCTGCTCCTGGTTCCTCCGGACCTGGTGCGCTACGTGTTTGTCCACGAGCTGGTGCATACGCGCCATCCGAACCACTCACGCGAGTTCTGGCAGGCAGTAGCGGTTCACGTTCCGGACTACCGCGACAAGACCAAAGAACTGAGACGCCTCTGGCGTACGCTTCAAGTCTGAGGGGCGGCGGCGGGTGCGGATGACGCGAGCCTGTCGCTGGGAGCCGGATTGCGACGAGCACCGCCGCAGTCTCACTGTCAGACGGCGGCGACTGTCGGCTTACAGCTTGCGGCTCAGGGCTTGCTGCCCTTGTCCAGGCGGCCCTTGCGGAAGAACTCTTCCCACTCCAGGACTTCGGTCGGTGAGAGCGGGGCTTCCTGGTCGATTCGTGGCTGTGAGCGACCGGCGGATGGCGACCGGCGAATAGGGCCAAGCTGTGCCGCGAACTCGGCTGAGGGAATAGTCTTCGCCCGGTAGTCGCGGGCGAAGATGATGATGGAGTTGTCGGAGGTGACAACGGTCCATGACTTGGGACTCTTTTCCAGCGCTAGCATGTTCTTTATCTTGGCGTCAGCGTTCTGCGGTGCGCGGGAGAAGACGACCTCGACGCCACCCGGCGGCTGGGTCTGCGGTCCGCCGGCGCCGCGGCCGTCGAATACGACCGTGACCCGTACGTTCCGCCTTGAGCGATAGACGGCGAGCTTCGACACGAGCCCATCCCGCGCCCGCTCCAGGTCGCTGTCGACCAGTCGGGCGAGCTCGGGCATGGCGTGAATCAGATTATACCCATCGATGACGATTCGCGGCTGAGCCATTACTCGGGATCCTGGTCTAGGACCATGGGGCAGGAAGCGTAAGGTCAGGCGACTCGTCGCCTGACCCTACGCTGTTTCGATTGTCCCCGGCTATCGTACCGACCGCTCCAGCTTGAGTGACTTGAGGAATCTGTCGACATAGGCGAGCTTGGCTGTCGCGTAGTCCCGGACATCCGGGTCGGACGATGCTCGTTCGTAGTAGCCCTTCGCCTCGTTGCAGAGCTCGATTGCCTCGTCGAGCACCGAAGTTTGGACGTCAGCCAGATTCTTGCCGACGAGACTCTCTGCTCGATTCAGGCAGACGTCACCCATGTCGGCCACGGCGATCATGTCGTGCGGGTCCAGCTTGAACACCCTGCGCAGCAGCGGCTCGGCCCCGGTGTTGTTGTTCTGAGCTATCAGCACCTCGGCCTTGAACCGGTACGGCAGCGGCTGGGTGGTGTCGCGCGCGATGAGTGTGTCGTAGGCCTGAGATGCATCCTTCAGCCTCCCGACCTTCTGGTAGGCGGCGCCGAGCCGGAGGAGCGTGGAGCTGTTGCCCGGGTCAAGCGTGAGCAGGGTCTCGAGCTGGGCGACTGCCTTGTCGAACTTGCCCATGCCGGCATAGGCGTCGGCCAGCTTGTTACGGACCTCAGGCAGCTTGGGGTACTTCGCGGCCAGCGGCTCAATCGAGGCAGCGGCCTCCGCATAGCGCTTCTGACGGAACAGGAAGTCGGTCCAGTTCCACACTACCGAAAGCTCATCCGGGAACCGGGCTATCGCCTGTTTGTATACGGAATCGGCGCTGGTCTTGCGGTTCCACTTCAGGTAGACGTCGGCCACGCCGTTGTAGAGGTCGGCGTTGCTGGAGTCATGGGCCAGCCCGTCCTTGTAGGTAGCGAGGGCCTCGGTATCGCGCCCAGCGGTCAGCAGCATGTCGCCCAGGCTCTGGTAGGCCTTGGCCTGCCGGGGACTGACTGCGATGGCCCGACGGTAGTCCGCCTCGGCGCTCTTGGCGTCGTTCGTCCGCTGGTAGACCGTTCCGAGCATGAGGTAAACGTCGTAGTAGGTCGAATCGTACTCAAGCGCCCGCTTCAGATTCTTGGCCGCTGCCGCCGTGTCGCCCGACCCAAAGTAGCCGGCGCCGATGCTGTAGTACTGTTTGGCCGTGTCGCGCCTGGCCTCTTCCGGGGTCTGCACCGGCTGCTGAACGGTCTTGGTGGTCGTCGCGCAGCCGACCAGCAGCAGGCACGCGGTCGCGACCGCCAGCCCGGCTGAAACACACAGGGTTCTCTTCGTCATTGTCAAAACTCCTTCGCTATCTCCAGCGTCCTTGCCATGTGGAAATACACTCGGAGCCAGTCTGCACGACCGCCGTGAACCGACCGGCACCGGGCTCCGCCGCTCTGCGATTGTCGATTAAGAATGCCAAAACCATCAACCATAGTCAAGACCGCGCGCGGTCCTGCCCCGAGGCGGTCGTCGCCGCGGCCGGACGGAACGGAGCTTCCAAGTCCATGGTATATAGATATACAACCGTGAATTGGACGAACCCATGCCCGAGCGCGACGCAGTGAAGAGAGCCCGGCCGGACCGACCGGCGGCGTCCGGCTTGCTTCTATTTCGGCCCGACGACCGCGGCCGCGGGCAGGAACGATTTGACAGAAACATAGCCCTCGCGTATTATGTCTGGCTGGATCGTCCGGGAACGGCGCGACCGGCAAGCGGCAGTTATGCACAAGCGCCAAAGTCGGCACGGTGGTTCGACGTGCCGGTATGGGCTGGCAGCATTCGCCGACACCTAATCACACAAGGAGCAAAGACGCAATGATACTCGGGCAGAGCCTTTTCTCGATTATGAAAGCCAGCATCCCGAACATGATGCTGGTGCTCGCGTCCATACTGGCCGTGGCGCTCATCATCGAGCGCTTCATCTTCTTCACCCGCAACCGCTTCAACGCTGACAAGGGACTCGCCGAGTTCCAGAAGCAGCTCACGAGCGGCGGGGCAAGCAAGGCGCTTACCTGGGCCAAGGGCAATAAGAACCCTCTGGGACGCATGTTCGTCACCGCGCTCGAGAATGCGGAATTGACGAGCGAGCAGTTGTACGGCGTCCTCTACGGCCTGACTCTCAGAGAAAGGATGCTCTTTGAGAAGCTGCTGGGAGGCATGGGCACGCTGGCAAACGCCGCGACCCTGCTCGGGCTGCTCGGAACGGTCACTGGCCTGATCCGCGCGTTCGGTAACATCGCCGCCACCGGTTCCGGCGGACCGGCCGTCGTCGCCGGCGGTATCAGCGAAGCGCTCCTCGCGACCGCGTTCGGTCTGTTCGTCGGTATCCCGACCCTGTTCTTCGCGAACTACTTCTCGAAGAAGGCGGCCGACATCGCCTCGACCCTCGAAAGCACCTCCGACCTGGTGATTGTTGTCATGGAGAGAGCCAAGGGCAAGACCCCGTCCGCGAGCTAGGCGCGGCAGACCACTCTAAACGACGATGTGGATTAGACGTCGTAAACGCGAGTCGCCCTGCCCGACCGAGATGATCATCAACTCGCTGGTTGATATCGCCCTCTGTCTCGTCATCGGGTTCATGGTCGCCATGCCCCTATTCTTCGAAACCGGTCTGTTCGTATCCGCACCGAGCGTCAAGAAGGTGACCGGAGATGAACCGACCTCGGACATCAAGGCCAGTGTGTTCCTGGCCAACGACGGCAGCATCACGCTGAACGAGGCCCCGGTTACCCCGGAGCGACTGGCCGAACTCCTGCCGAAGCTGATTGAGCGCAGCCCGACGAAGCGCGTGGTCATCTCCAGCGGCGACCAGGTGAGCTACGCCCGGGTAATGCGGGTGCTGGACCTAGCCAAGCAGAACGGCGCCATGGACCTGGCGCTGCTGAGAAACCGGAGCGCGCAATGAAGCCGCCTCCTAATCTGCAGATCTGGCCGCTTGCGGCCGTGGCGCTGGTGCTCGTGCTCATCATGATGGTGATATCACCGCTGGTAGTCTCACTCAACAGCACGCCGGTCGACCTTCCCCAGACCCATTCTTCGGAGCGCAAGGTCGAGAGCGCCCGCACGATAACCTACACGGCCGACGGCCGGCTGCTGGTTGATGACAAGCCACTGGCGGACCTCCAGGCACTGGCCGACAGCGTCTCGGTATCGGTCCAGAAGGACCCTTACGTACTTGTGGTCGTGCGTGCCGACACCACGATCAATAGCTGGAAAGTGCTCGATATCCTGAGCACGGCCCGGCGCGCCGGTGCCCAGCGTATCGTCTGCGCGACCAAGAAATTCAGGGAGGGCTATTAACATGTCCGGCTCCTTGCTACTCACCCTGCCGGATCGACGTGAACACGTCGGCCGGATGTTCGGGCTGTGTGTAGTCATTGCACTCTTGCTGCACGGACTCTTTGTTGCGTGGTTGTCCATGCCTCACAAGTCGTCCGGCGGGGGGATGACCGCTGCCAGTGTGGACATGGAGAACGTCCACTTCGCCGACCAGACGGCCACGCCGGATGCCCCGACCGACATGAGCTACCGTCCCGAAGTCGCCAACGTGTTGCCTCAGGCGGGCGCGGGCGGTGACGCCGCAGGCCCGGACAACGCTGGTGCGCAGGCCAAGATGAACGTCGACCAGTTGGACGCGGGTGAGGCCGGCGGCGGCGACGTTCTGAAAGTAGGCGATGGTAAGAGTCTCGATGACCTGCTTGCGCTGCCTAAGGCCGGCGGTGCCGGCAAGCCGGGCGTCGGCTATCGTATCAAGCAGTACCCGCCGACCGTACCGTTCTACAAGGTCGAGGTCAAGCCGACGCCGATAAAAGTCCCGGTGCCGCTTTACCCGGACGCGGTTCGCACCGCCGGTATCGAAGGCTCGGTCGTGGTCGAGGCATTGCTTGACTTGGATGGTTCGGTGATGGATTCACGCGTCCAGAAGAGCTCAGGCAATGAACAACTGGACGAAGCGGCGTGCGACGCCGCGAAGCTTGCCAAGTTCACACCGGCCAAACAGCGAGACAACCCGGTAAGAGTCTGGATTTCCATACCTTATCACTTTACGCTCCACTAGCCGGCATTTGAGCTGAGCCCGCCTCTGAGAGGAGGCTCAGCGGCCAAACGTGACCGCAGGTCAAATAGCGACCTGCGGTCACGCTGCTTCCGGAATAATGAGCCGGTGCGCAGCTTGACTTTGCGCGCTGGGGTATTATATTTCTGGCCCGCGTGCCTACAGCGAATGTCCTCCTCATTATCGGCGTGCCTTTGCTGGGTGCGCTGACCATTCCCCTAGTAGCGCTGTTCGGCCGAGCTGCCCGCACGGTATGGGCAAACCTGCTGGCATTCGGCACGTTCGCAAGCGCGGCCCTTCTCATACCGCAGGTCCTGACCGGGGCTCAGGGAACCGTACTCAGAACCACCGCGCTGAACTTCATCGGCATCCACAACCTCTTCCAGGTTGACGCGCTGGCTTTGTTCGTCGCCCTTGCCTCCTCAGGCATCGGCGCGCTGATTGTCCTCTACTCCACCGGCTACATCGCCCACACCGACAACGAGACCGAGTACCACACCATGGTGCTGCTCTTCATCGGCTCGATGATGGGCTTGGTCTTCTCGGCCAACCTGATCTTCCTGTATATCTTCTGGGAGATAGCCGGCATCTGCTCCTGGCGGCTCATCGGCTACTACCGCAAGCCGGAGTACACGCGGAAAGCGGACAAGGCGTTCGTGGTGACATTCATGGGCGCGTCGCTGATGCTGTTCGGCTTCTTCATGATATTCTCCCGCACGCAGACGTTTGACATCGCGGCGCTGCGCGGGTTCCCGATCGGGTCCGTGGCGATGATGCTCATCTTCGCTGGGATGATTGCCAAGTCAGCCACATTCCCGCTCCATACGTGGCTGCCCGACGCCGGCATCGCGCCCTCGACCGTCACCGGCCTGCTCCACGCCGCAGTGCTGGTGAAGATCGGTGTCTACGCCTTTGCCCGGCTCTTCTGTTATACCTTCACCCTGCCGACCTACGCACCAACCCTGTTGGGCGGGATTGCCATCGGCTCGGCCTTTGTCGCGGCCTGCGCCGCCCTGGTCGAGAACGACATCAAGCGCATCCTGGCGTACTCAACCGTCAGCCAGCTCGGCTACATCTTCCTCGGCTTTGCGATGCTCCACAACCAGGTCGCGCTGTCGGGAAGCATCTTCTACTTCCTTGCCCACGGACTGGGCAAGGCCGCGCTCTTCCTCTGTGCCGGCGTGATTGAACACCAGACCCACACCAAGGATATCCGTCAGCTCGGCGGCCTGATAAAGACGATGCCGATAACCGCGGTCGTCTTCCTGGTCAGCGCCCTCTCGGTCATTGGCATGCCGCCGTTCGCCGGGTTCTTCTCCAAGTTCATGGTCGTGGCCGGCACCCTGCAGCAGGGCGAGACCGCTCTCGCCGTAGTCGCGATTGGCACCGCGTTCCTCACGCTCATCTACCTCCTGCGCGTATTCAACAAGGTCTTCCTGGGCGAGCCGACTCATCCGACCGTGGCCGAAGGTACTCCCTCGATGCTATTTGTCCTCTCGGTCTTCGCGCTGCTCTCCCTGTTCGGTGGCCTCTTCGTGTCCGGGCCGATGAACCTGGTCCGGGTCGCTGTT
Organism: bacterium; assembly: GCA_035505375.1. Taxonomy (NCBI): domain Bacteria; species bacterium. The sequence continues at coordinate 75,497 of DATJQV010000034.1, forward strand.
ACCCAGATTGTGGCGAGGTAGGGGCAGATGATACTCGCGGCGATGTTCATCCCGATTATCCTCGGAGTCATCGTCTACCTCGTGCCGCGCAAGCTGAATCGCGGCCACGAACTCCTGGCGCTGGCCGGCACGGTCGTCACATTCATCCTTGCCGTCAGGCTCTTCGCGCTCGGCACGGCCAACGTCAGCTACAACTGGTTCACCATGGGCAACACCACGGTCGCGTTCGACTTCCGCCTCTATCCGTTCAGCCGCTTCATCATGGCCGCGGCGTCGGCCTTCGCGATGCTCATCACGCTCTACTCCTGGAAGCCGATTGCGGGACACAGCCGGATCAATGAGTATTACGCCTACCTGCTCATCTGCCTGGGTGCGACCAACGGTGCGGTGCTCAGCAACAACTTCCTGCTGCTCCTCGTGTTCTGGGAGACGCTGCTCATCCTCACCTACCTCTTCATCACGCTGGGCAAGCAAGGCGCCTACAAGACCGCGACCAAGAGCCTGATTCTCGGCGGCGTCGCCGACTTCCTGATGATTCTGGGCGTCGGCGTGCTCTGGATGCGGACCGGGACCCTGACCATGACCGACCCGAGCCTGCCGGTGGTCACGACCGGGTATGCCGGTGCCGCGTTTATCCTGATGATGATCGGCGCGTCGGCCAAGGCCGGCTCGATGCCGTTCCACACTTGGATACCGGATGCCGCGATTGACGCTCCCCTGCCGTTCATGGCCTTCCTGCCGGCAGCTTTGGAGAAGCTGCTCGGCATCTACCTGCTTGCACGCATCGGACTCGACTTCTTCCGGCTCGACCGGACCATGTCCATCGTCACGATGACACTGGGTGCCGTAACCATCCTCTTACCGGTCTTTGCCGCGCTGGTCCAGAAAGACTACAAGAAACTACTTTCCTTCCACGCCATCAGCCAGGTCGGATACATGGTCATGGGCATCGGCACTAACGTCGCGCTGGGAGTGGCCGGCGGCGTCTGGCACATGCTCAACCACTCGATGTACAAGAGCACGCTCTTCCTGACTGGCGGTTCGGTTGAGAAGCAGACCGGGACCACCGACCTCCGCCAGTTGGGCGGCCTCGGAAAGAAGATGCCGCTGACCGCCCTCTGCGCCTTCATCGCCGCGGCGTCCATCTCCGGCATCCCGCCGCTCAACGGCTACTTCAGCAAGGAGCTTGTCTACCACGGGGCCCACGAGACCGGGCTCTGGATATTCGTTATCGCCGCCATGCTCGGCTCGACCATGACCCTGGTCTCATTCCTCAAACTGACCTTCACCACCTACCTCGGTCAGAAGAAGCAGGCCCTTGAAGAGACCAGGGAAGCCCACTGGACCATGCTCGTGCCGATGCTCATCATCGCGGCGGGCTGCGTCCTTTTCGGCGTCTACAACCAGTTGCCCATCCGGCTCTTCATCCAGCCCTTGATATCCGCGCCCGGGGTCCCGTTCAGCAGTGTCGAAGTCGCCCAGCATTCCTGGCTGGTGACACCGATAACGCTGCTCGCCTTGGCGTTCCTTGCCCTCGGGTTTGTCGCCTTCTTTGTCGGCCGGGCCCGCACCCACGAGTCCCTGACCGCAATGGACTATGTCCACGACGCGCCGGTGCTGCGGACCCTGTACGGCTGGTCGGAGAAGCGGTACTTCGACATTTACGAACAGGGTGTCCGCTTCCTCCGCTGGCTGGCCGGCCTGGTCTTCCGTTTCATCGAGCGTCTGGCCGACTATCTGGTTGAAGGTACGGCGTGGCTGGGCGTTGCACTCGGCCAGCAGGTTCGCAAACTGCACACCGGCCTGCTTGCCGTCTACCTCTCCTGGGTCATCTTCGGCATCGTAATCCTGCTGCTGCTGGTCGGTGGAGTCTTCAAATGAGCGAAGGCTGGCTTCTCGCATTCGTGTTCCTGCCGATAGCCGGGGCCGCGCTCATACCGGTCGCGGAGAAGATTGCTAAATGGCTCACCGACACCATTGCCGTTGCGGTCCTTGCCGCACTGCTGGTCGGCGGCCTCGCCTTGTCCGGCTGGGTCCGCGAGGTCGGCTCGCTCAGCTTCGTGCTCCCCGGCGCGCTCCCGTCTGCCCAGACCCTCTACCTGGACAGCCTGAGCCTGCTCGTCCTGCTCGTCATCAATGCGATTGCCCTGTTCGCACTGATATTCTCGATTGAGTACATGAAACCGTATGGAGCCAAGGCCAGGTTCTATGCCCTGTTCCTCCTGCTCGTGACCGGGATGAACGGTATCGTCCTGTCCCACGACCTCTTTGGCCTGTACGTGTTCCTCGAGGTGGCGGCCGGCAGCTCCTACGCGCTGATTGCCTTCGGGCTCGAGAAGCAGCAGCTTGAGGCCGCGTTCAAGTATCTCGTCCTTTCGGCGGCGGCTTCGGCCATGATGCTGCTCGGCATCGCCCTCATCTTTGCCCAGACCGGCAGTCTGGACATGAAAGTCGTGAGCGCCGCGCTGGCCTCGGCCGGCCCTGACCGCTCCCTGCTCTTCATCGCCACCCTCTTCCTCATCGGCTTCACTTTCAAGATGGCGATGGTCCCGTTCCATGCCTGGCTGCCTGACGCCTACTCCGCGGCTCCCACGCCGGTATCGGCAACTATGGCCGGCGTCCTGAGCAAAGCGGCGGGCGTCTATGCGCTGGCCCGGGTGTTCTTCAACGTCCTCGGTATCCAGACGCTTACCGGCTTCGCCCCGGCCCTGATGGCGCTCGGCGCGCTCAGCATCGTCACCGGCTCCATTCTCGGCTTGGTCCAGACCGACTACAAACGGCTCCTGGCCTTCTCCAGCGTGGCCCAGCTTGGCTACATCCTCCTCGCCTTCGGTATCGGCACGCCACTCGCCTTTGTCGGTGCCCTCTTCCACGTGATGAACCATGCCACTTCCAAGAGCCTCCTGTTCCTCACCGCCGGGGCGACGGAACGTGCGACCGGCCTCCGGGACCTGAACCAGATGGGCGGCCTGGGCAAGAAGATGCCGGTGACGGCCACCAGCTCGGTCTTCGGCTCGCTGGCGATATCCGGCGTGCCGCCGCTCAACGGCTTCTTCAGCAAAGCGGTAATCGTTGTCGCCGCGGTAATGGCGGGCTGGCAGACGGGCAACACGGCCTACTATGTCTACGCTCTCATTGCGGTTCTCTTCAGCGTAGTCACCCTCTCCTACTTCCTGAAACTGCAGCGCAAGGCCTTCTTCGGCCTGCTGAAAGAGGAACTCGGCAAGGTCAAAGAAGTCGGGCCGGTCATGGCCGTGCCGATGGCGCTCCTGGCCTTCCTCTGCCTGGCACTGGGTCTCGCATTCCCGTGGCTCTACACCGTCCTGCTCAATCCGGCCGGGGCTGTGCTGACGTCGCTGATGGTGCGCTAGATGGTACTCCATTCTGTCCTTCTCGCCGGAATCGTCCTTTTCGCCCTGCTGGCAGTGTTCCTCAAGGACTTGCTGCGTTCCGCCATCTGTCTGGCCGTGGCCAGTATCTTCCTGAGCATCGTCTTCTTCCAGCTCGGCGCGCCCTATGCGGCGGTATTCGAACTCTCGGTCGGCGCCGGACTGGTTATGGTGCTCCTGGCCTCGGCCATCGGCCTGACCCGCCGGACTCCCCCGGAGAACGAAGAGCAGGGCAGGTCACCTGCCTTGATTCTCCCGCTCATCGCCCTGCTCGTGCTGGCTGTCATTGATATCGTGGCGTTCACAGCCATGGGGAGCCGGCTCATCGCGACGCCCGCCGAAGGGCAAGCTGCCGGCTTCGCCGAAACCCTGTGGCGCGTAAGGTGGGTCGACATTCTCGCGCAATTGGGCATAATACTGGTGGGTGTCTTCGCGATCCTGGCGCTTTTCCGAAAAGAAGGCGGCCTGATCGGGCTTGGCCCGCGTGCCAGTGAGCCTGCCGACCCCACAGAGAACCATGAATCCTAGTGCCATCTGGCTGAACGACCTCGCCATCGTAGCCGCGCTCTTCCTGCTCGGGCTGGTCGGGTTGCTCGTGATGCGCAATCTTGTGAAGCTGCTCATCTGCGCCGAGCTCCTGACCAAGGGCGTGACCCTCGCGCTTATCGCTTCGGGCTTTGCGCGAAGCAACCCCTACGTGATGCAGTCAGTCGTGGTCACGCTCATCGTCATCGAGGTCGTGATTGTGGCCATCGCCCTGGCGCTCGTCATCAACCTCTACCGCCAGACCGGGTCATTGGATATTCGCAAACTGACTGACCTGAAGTGGTGAAATGAGAATACTACTCAGCCCGCCGATTGTGTTTGTGGTCTCGCTCGGCCTCGGGCTTCTGTTCTACTGGCTGGGCCGCGCCATGGCCCCGAAGACGAACATGACTCCGGCCAAGGCCTCATCCTATGCCTGCGGTGAAGACGCGCCCATGACCAAGGCCCAGTTGAGCTACCGCCTCTTCTACTCCCTCGCCATCTTTTTCACGGTCCTGCACGTGGCGGCCCTGGTCGTAACCACGCTGCCGACCGGTCCGACTGCCGTGTTCGGCCTCGTCTACCTGGCTGTCATCGTCCTTGCGGTCTTCGCCCTGGTAACAAAATAATGGCGATACTTACCAACCTCGCAACCTGGTCCCGGGTGAAGTCGCCCTGGGTGCTTCACTTCAACGCGGGCGGTTGCAACGGCTGTGACATCGAGATTCTGGCCGCGCTGATGCCGCGCTTCGACGCCGAGCGCTTCGGGGTCCTGCTCAAGTCCACACCCCGGCACGCGGACGTCATCCTTGCTACCGGCTGCGTGACCAAGCAGATCGGCTCGCGCCTGAAGCGCATCTACGACCAGACCCCGAACCCGAAGTTCGTGATTGCGGTCGGCACCTGCGCCAGCGGCGGCGCGCCGTTCAACGGCTGCTACTGCAACCACGGCGGCATCGACCGGGTCATCCCGGTAGACATGTACATACCCGGCTGTCCGCCCCGCCCGGATGCCTTCATCTACGGCGTGGCGCAACTGCTGGCCAAACTTCAAGGCAAGTAATGACTGACGATATTCTACAGACCAAGGTCAAAGAGCACTTCGGGGACCGGTTCACCGTCACAATCCCTCATCCGAACCGGGCCTGGATTACGGTGAGCGTCGAAGAGCTGCCGGAACTGGCGAAGTGGCTCAAGGACGACCTTGGTTACTACCATTGTTCGAC
>DATJQV010000035.1 GCA_035505375.1 bacterium
ATCTTACCGCCGCAGTGATGAACCTGAAGTGCCTGGCGGCACTTCTCCTCGTGCTCCTGATGTGGCTCCTCCGAGGCCGACAACAAGCCAGCTGGAGCCAGTGTCAGCCACGATCTAATGCGGGTTTCTCAACAGCCCCACTGTCCCCTGTTTTCCGATACATCAGTTGACTTCAGAACCGGAAGCCGCATAATCGCGCGTGGCGAAGCCACGAAAGACACGAAACAGGAAACCACGGATGGACACTGATGAACACCGATTCTGACCGGGAAATCGGCCCGAGCATCCGTGTTTATCCGTGGCTAACACTTCCGTGGCCTCGTGGCCATTCATTTCGGAATCGGGGATGAAGAAACGGCAGAAGATAGCCGTCGCCAGGGACGGCCCGTATCTCGTGTCCGGCGGTCTGCCGCTGGGCAAGGAGGTAGCCAAGGTCGGCAAGGAAGGAGAGCCGGAGCAGTGGGTTAAAGGCAAGGAGTATCCGGTTCGGGAGGACTATTGGCTCTGCCGCTGCGGCAAATCCAAAGACAAGCCCTTCTGCGACGGTAAGCATGCCGACTCGGGCTTTGACGGAGCGGAGACGGCAAGCCGCAAGCCATACTCCGAGCAGGCCAGGAGGATAGAAGGTCCTGAGCTCGTGCTTGGTGATGCTGAGTCGCTATGTGCCTCGGCACGGTTCTGCCTACCCAAGGGCGGGACGTGGAGACTGACCCTGCGGTCTCGCGACCCCGAGAAGAGAAAGACCGCGGTACAGCAAGCCTGTGACTGCCCGTCCGGCAGGCTCGTGGCATACGACCGGAAGACGGGAAAGCCCGTCGAGCCCGAGTTCCCGCCCTCGCTCAGCCTGATTGAAGACCCGCAGGCGAAGTCGAGCGGGCCGATCTGGGTGAAGGGTCGTGTGGCTATTGTGTCTGCTGACGGCGAGGTCTACGAGAAGAGAAACCGTGTGACCCTCTGTCGTTGCGGCGGCTCGGAGAACAAACCGTTCTGCGACGGAACCCATGTCGATATCGGATTCAATGACGGCGACCCATCGCTGCGCAAGAGAAGCCGAACGCGAAAGACAACCAATGGTGCCAGGCAGTAGAAGCAAGGCGTTGACCTTTGCCATTGTCTGTCTGGTGCTATCCATTGCGGCGCGAGGAATCGCCGGTTCCCTTGATTCGGCCTTCGCCCTCGCCGGCAGCAACGCCGCACAATTGAAGTTGGCGCTGTCGCGTCTCCCAGCCGAGCAACGCCCGGCAGCAGAATTCCTGATTGAGAACATGCCGGCAGTTGACCTCGCCTGGATGCCGGAAACGACACTGGAGGAGGACGTTTCGCTTGCGTTCAAGGCCCGCAAGCTCCTGCCCTGGGGCAGCCGCATTTCCGATGACCTGTTCCTCCACTACGTGCTGCCGCACCGCGTGACCCAGGAACCCATCTCCAACTGGCGCCGCATGTTCTTCGACTCGCTCTACCCGCTCGTTCAGGCCTGCACGTCGATGACCGATGCCGCGATGCAGGTCAATCTATGGACCGGGCGCAAGGCGACCTACAAACCCAACGCGCCGCGCGACCAGGGACCGCTTGAGACCCTCCTGTCCGGCTGGGGCCGATGCGAGGAACTGGTCATTCTCTACGCCTGCGCGTGCCGAGCCATCGGCATCCCGGTGCGAGAAGCATACACGCCGTACTGGACTGCGGGCGACGGTAACCACGCCTGGTCTGAAATCTGGATTGACGGCCAGTGGTACCCGGCGCATGCGTTCGAGGCGGTTGACTCACACCACTTCCGGTTCAGGAAAGACACCATCCGCACCGCGTACGTTTTCGCGGTCAGCTACGGCGTTCCGGAGCACGCCGAAGGCATCTACCACCGCGAGCCGGGCTGCGCCATCATGAACGTGACACCTGACTACACGCCGGCCGGATTGTTGCGAGTCTACGCGACCCGCTCCGGTCAAGTCGCCGCCGGCGTCCCGGTGTGCGTCTCGGTCTTCAACAGCGGAGCGCTCAGGCCGGTGGCTCGCGACACGACCGGACCTGACGGCACGTGGTCAATCCCGACCGGCGTCGGGGAAGTCTACGTCACGGCCGGTGCGCGAACGGATTGGTGCGGATCAATCGCCCGAGTCTCGGCACACGAAACGACCGACGTCCGCTTCGACCTCGACCGGACGCGGCAACTGCCTGCTGACTTCTGGCTCTGGTACCCGATGCCTGGACGGTAAGTGACCAATGACCAAGCACCAATTCCCAGTCAAATCCCAATATCTGAATGACGAAGACCGCCCGGCTTGTCTACTTTCGTCATTTCCCCTTGAATGGTCATTGGGGCTTGGGGATTGGAGCTTCCGCTGTCGGGTTGGGGTGAAGGCCCTCCTCGTCCTTTTGTCTCTCGCTCTCTGCGCCGCCGCCCAGCCCTTCGCTTCCCCGCAGGACCCGGCGCTGTTGGCTCTGGCCCCGGACTCGCTGCGCGAAGCCTTCGGCGAGGCGTTGACCGACGCCGGGCAGAACTGGCGCGAACTGGCATCGGCAGTCGCGGCCGAACAACCCGGACGTCGCGCCGAGGTGGTCTGGCTCATCGATTCCATGCCTCACCTCGACCGGCTTGAGATGACCGCAGCAACGCTACTCGAGCACGTAGAGTACGCACACAAGAGCCTTGCTGCTTTCCAGTACCGCGCCTCCGACTCGCTATTCCGCGACTACATCCTGACCTACCGAATCTCAGACGAACCGGTCACGGCCTGGCGCAAGCTGCTCTTCGACCGCTTTGCGCCCCTGGTGCGGAAATCGAGAACCGCGGCGGACGCGGCACGGACCGTCAATGGCTGGCTTGCGCGCAACGTGCATACGGTCAAGCGCGGCTTCTTCGGGCCGATGAAGTCACCCGAACTCGTGTTTTCGTCCGGCTCCGGCACAACCGAAGAGATTGCAGTGCTGGCGGCGGCCATCCTCAAGTCGGTCGGCGTGCCGAGCCGCCGGGTCAAGGTCCCGTGGCTTGGAGCTGAGGACTACGACGCGAGCTGGCTCGAGGTCTACAGCGACGGAAAGTGGCTGCCCTACTACCCACTTGAACCGAAGGCATTCGGCGACTTCGGCTGGATGGAACGCGAGCACGACGACAACGTCACCATCGCGGTCGCGACGTCCGCATTCGACCAGCAACTCGTCACGTCAAGCTACACTGCCGGCGCGCAGGTCCGATTGCTGCTGACCGCATCCGGAGTGCCGCTGTCCAGGTTCGAGAACTTCGCCCTCAGCGTCTTCAACGCCGGCGCGTGGCGGCCCATGGACGAGCTGAATACCGTTACCGACACCCTGGGCAGGTTCGAGTGCTTCCTCGGCAATGGACACTATCAACTGGCCGCCGGACAGCGCGACCCACACGGCGACCCGTACGTGGTGACGCGGGAAATCGAGGTCGAACCGAACCGGCCGCTGGATATTGCGCTTGACTTGACCGCGCCGGTAACGCAGGTGCCGTCTTACGCTGGAACCCGGGACTTCACGGGCGTACTGCCCGACGTCAGCGGCGGCATCGCTTCGACGCTGCCACCCAGAGGCAGGCCGGGCATCGTGGTGAACTACGACCCGACCCGGCCCGGTTCGCTCGCTACGCTCAGAGCGGTCCAACAACTCTACGAGAAGTACGGCAAGCTGGGACTCTCGGTGCAGGGCATCGCGCACGGTGACTTGGACGCGGCCCGGGCCCTTGCCCGAAAGAGCATGGCCACCTTCACAATCGCGTGCGAGCCGGTTACCAAGGACGGCATTCTCGGCTCAGCCAAAGCCGACAACTACGACTCTGTCATCCTGTACGACAAGGATGGTGGCATCGTGTTCCGGAAAGCCCGACCTCGCCCTGATGATATCCTCGAGCTGAACCGCTCGGTCGCGATGCTGCTCAAGTAGACGGAGCGCCGGTGCAGCTTCATATAGCAACCCAAGAGGAAGGAGACAGCCATGAGTAGCCTTGCATCTCTTCTGGACAGGCTTCAGGAAAAGCAGTACTTCGGACAGACCATTCCGGCAAGGGAACTCGTCGTGGCAGTGCGGGGAATTGCCTCGCGCCAGGGCCTGCCCGGTTCCTACGCCGGGATGTTCGCTCCGACCAAACCTGACTTCCGTCGAGGAATGCGCGTCTTCACCGGCGAACCGGTGCGCTCTGGGGCCGCAACCGCCCACATACTCGGCGAGGAATGCTGCCGCTTGCTGCTGAAACTCAAGGTGAAGGACCCATCGGTTACGGCGGCCCTTGCCCGCGCCGAGGCAGGGATGCTGGAACGGTTGAGTTCGTGTGAGCGACTGCACTCGAAGCACATCGGCTTCTACTGCTGCGGCATCTGCACCGCATCCCTCTGGCGCCATCTTGCCGCCGGCGGGTTGGACAATCGAGTACCGCGGTTTAGAGACGGGCTACGCGTGCTGGCAGGTTACCGTTCCGACAGCGGCCGCTGGCGTCGGTTCCCTTTCTTCTACACCTTGCTGGCGCTCACCGAAATAGACGTGCCGGTAGCCGCGGTGGAGCTTCGCTGGGCCGCGCCTGCAGCCGAACGAAGTCTGAAAGGACTGCGCGGCGGAGACCGGTATGCGAAGCGACGCCGGGCCGTGATCGAGAAGGCCCTTGCGCTCGCCGGCTAAGAGATCCTCGAGGTCCGTCAGGCAGGTAGCTCAGCGCTCGACTATTTCAAGAGCCCTCTGAATCCCCCTTGTAATCTGAGGCCGGCAGGCGCGAAGCCTGCCGGCCTCAGAAAGAGGTCGTGAAGGTGAGTTGGTTACTCCAGCTTCACCAGCTTGCTTGTGAGTGTCTTGCCGTCGGCGGTCAGCCGCACGAAGTACGCTCCCTCAGCCACGGTCCGGCCGCGCGCATCGTCGCAATGCCAGACCACGTTGTAGTAGCCGGGCTTGCCGACGCCGGTAGCAAGTGTCTGAACCGGTCTGCCGCAGACATCGAAGATCTCAAGCCGCACCTGAGTGTTTCGCGGCAGGCCGTACACGATTGACGCCTGACCCGCGAACACGCTCGGCCCGGCGGTCTTCAGGACCACGGCCCGCGGGATGCCCGACGAGTTGCTCCCCGCGATGCCTGGAGGCGTGACAATGACCGAGTCGTGCACGGCGTCGTTGGTCGGGTACACGTCTCCCACGTGCGCCGTCGAGCATACCGTGCTGAACGTTCCCGCCGTTTTCAGAGTACAGGGCTTGAACGTGACCAGCGCCGACGTATCGTTCGTGCGGACTGTGTCTGCGTAGAACGTACCAATGGTGAAGATGACCGGGAAGCTGTCGGTAGTATTCCCGTAATTCACCAAGTGGGCGGTCGGCGTGACCACGGTGTCGAAGGGCACGGTTCCGACTGGCGCGGAGATGCTGTTCGCGCCGACGTCGCGGACCCGCCGGAAGATGTTCTTCGTCGCCAGGTCGTTAGCTGTAACCTGGTCGCCCGTCAGCATCGTACTGCACTTGGCCGCTATGAGGCCGCGTCTGGGCACAGTGTAGGTCTTGGCGCACGTGATTTGCAGTGTCTCGTGCGATGCGAGGCCGGTCACCGACTCCGTGTCCCCGTAGAGCGTGCCGATAAGCACCTTGACCGAGAACGACTGGGCGTTGAGACCGTAGTTGTAAACCTGCACCTTGACTGTGTCGACGGCGCCGGAATCGGTCGTGTCAGGCGGTGCAATGAAGCGCAGGGCGCCGACGTCGGCCGTACGAATGATCACATGCACCGAGTCCGAATGCCTGTCGTTGGTTGCGTTCGAGTCACCGGTCAGCGCCGTGGAACACCGGGTCATCAGCGTTCCGAGGGGGCTCGCCGTCCAGTTCTTGAAGGTCACGAGCGTCGATTCAAGCGACGGAAGGTTCGTGACCTGTTGGGTATCGGTATAGGTGGCACCGATCTTGAAGATAGCCTTGAACGTAATCGTGTCGGTTCCGAAGTTGCGCACTTCGGCCTGCGGGGCAATCACCGCCCCCGAGTCAACGATGCCGTTTGATGGGGGGGCGACGATCCTCAGCGCCCCGGCGTCCTTCGCCAGCGTAATCACGGTGAACGAGTCCGTTGCGAGGTTGTTGCCCGCAATCATGTCGTTAGCCAGCATCGACGTACATCTGGCCTGGAAACTGCCGAGCGAATCCGGGGTCCAACTGGGGAAGTTGACCGTTTGTGATGCGCCCGACGCGAGGCCCATGACGACGCTGCTCTCGGCAATGAACGGCCCGAGGTAGATCTTGGTGTAGAAGTTTGCGCTGCTGGTGCCGTGGTTGGTCACGCGCGCCTGGGGCGTCACCGCTACCCCGAAGTTGATTCTCCCCTTCGGCACCATGATCGAATCGACACTTACGTCCCGCACGCGGACGGTAAAGGCCCGGGTGGCGCGGTCGTTCGCCGTGCTCTCGTCCGCGGCCAGTTGGGTTGAGCACTTGGCCGTCTGAGCGCCGCGCTGGATTGCGATCCAAGTGTCAAACGTCACCGTGACCGAGTCGCCATGGGCAAGGGCAGTCACGGTCTTGGTGCTTGTGTAGAACGCACCGATGGTATACAGCACCGGGAATGTGGCCGTGCTGTCGCCAGGGTTGGTGATCACGGCACTCGGCACGACCACGGTGCCTGAGTCTACGTTGCCGGCCGGGACCGCGATTCTCTTGGTGGACACGTCCCACATCCACCCCATCGCCGGCCCCACGATGCAGACCACTGCGAATACAGTGACTGCCAGTTTGAGCAGTGCCGTCGGCCTGCCGCCGCACGCGCTGCCGTCACTACGATACGGACGCGCCATTTATCTGTCCTCCCGCAATTCCGCTCTCCTGCACTCCTTGAACAGGCCGACCCGCGGCTGACTCTTGTGGCGACAGCCCCAGCCAGCTCTTTCTGTACCGCGACGGCCACCATGCGTCGTCGGTCAGATGCCCAGCCAACCTGTCCCAGATTAGGATTCTAGACACGACCCGCTGCAAGTCCAGCTTGACCTGTGGGGGCAGATCAACAGGCGGGTCCTGTTCGCCGTGCTTCCGGTTTACGTTCGAGGAAGGCCAGCCGATTCCCGCGTCCGTATTTGGGGATCGGAGTTCGCGCTTATGACTGCGTGCCTTGTTCTAGCGCCCTTTGCCGGAATCAGCGATGTCCAGGAGCGCCTCCGGATAGGGTTGGAACAGCAACTGCTGCGCAAGGTATGGCTGGTTGAATCGAACGACCCACGAACCAAGGATGCCGACCGGAACCGACAACGGCACCTTGCCGGCCCGGTAGCGCTCGAGCGAGTCAAGGAAGAAGGCCTTTTCGTCAGCAGTCAGCCCGCCGCGGAAATAGCCTAGCGCGTGCATCAGTACATTGATGGCAGCAGTGTACTTGGGCGGGCCGGCAAATGCCCGGGGCAGCAAGGCCCCGTAGTCCTTGAACACGTCGGCCACCGACCTACGCTCCTCGTTGGCGCCGAGCTTGCCCAACTGCCGCATCACGACCTCGCTGTAGGTCATCAGCAGCAACTTGTGGCGGGCGTGAAAGTCGGTCAGCCGGGCCATGGTTGGCTCTGTCGCCAGTTCGCGGAAGCGCGCGAGCGTGTAGAGCATCGTAAGGAACCGCTCGCGGACAAGGAAGTTCCTGAGCCTGCCCTCGTCCTCGACCGCCGCGTCGCCGAACCGGCGCATTGCTGCCCGGCCGAAGAACCCCTGCCGCTGGGCGGCCGAAAGCAGGTTGCCGGTCTCGTTGTATATCTTCACGTCGCGGGTCCCGCAGGACGGCGAGCGCGCCTTGAGCAGGAAACCATCCACACCGACGACGCCCGAGATGAACTGGCTGCAGAACGCCTCCATCGACTCCGAGAAATCCTTGCCGGTTGATGGCTGGACCAGCCGCATCCGGTGCTCTACACGCACGACGCGAATCGGGTCGCGCGGCACTCCCAGCCCGATCTCCATCTCAGGGCAGACTGGTCTGAACTCGACGAACTCCCGCAGCCGGCGGACGAATGGGTCGTCGACTATCTCGCCATTGTACCGGCAGTGCTCAAACCCGAGGCACTTGCTCACGACGACCACCGGACGCCCCGCGCCCAGCGCTAGGGCCTCGGCCGAAATGGGGACTGTACCGCGCGTCCTCGCGCTCCGGGGGACTGTCCCCATTTCGCAAGCCTCACTTCGCAGGGGCCGGGACCTCGGCCACGACGTTCAGGCCCAGCGGCAGGCCGGTAGTATCAAGCTGCACTACTGCAATCTGGTACTCGGCGTCAAACCGCTCGCCGATGTCCTCGGTGCGCACCGTCCGACCTCCGACGTAAGGAGACAGTGAAACCACACGGCCCGGCCCCAAGTCCCGGTTCGTCTCCGAGTCGTGGATTTTGTACACGTCGCCGACCTTCAGTCGTCCCAGCCAGAACGACTCCACGAACATCCGCGCCTGCTGCCTGACTGCCCCCACGATGATATTCGAGTCCGCCCCGGCCGCGAGAGTCTGCCCCTGCATCAGGTTGAGCTTGTAGACGATGCCGTCGACCGGGGACTTGAGGGTAAGCTGGTCAAGCTGCGCCTGAGCCAGCGCGGCGTCGGCTTTGGCCGCGGCTGCGTTTGCCGAGTCCAGCCGGGCCGTGAGCAGGGCCTGCTGGTAGTCCTGCTCAGAGATGCCCTTGGCTGCGTACAAGCCCGCAGCCCGCGTGAAAGCCTGGCTGCTGATTGCGGAAGTATTCTCGGCGGCAACGGCCCGGGCCAGCGCGGCGCGAACCTGTGCCTCCTCGACCGAACTCTCCAGCACGACCAGTGTCTGACCGGCCCGAACTGTGTCTCCCTCGCGGACGGCGATGCGAGCGACGCTGCGAGGGACCTGCGCGGCAACATAGACCGGCCCGCCCAGCGGTTCGACAGTGCCGTAGATACGTGCCGGCGAGGATACCAATTTCGGCGGAACCGGCGCGGACTTGTGCGGCGCCGAGCGCAGCACCGCGAACACCACGAAGAAGATGACCACCACTGCCGCAATCCAGAACAAAGAACTCCGTATTCGTCTTGCCATATCAGATGCCTCCTGCGGAAGCGGTCCGCGTGTCGTACACTATGGCGCCGTCTTCCATCTTTATCAGTCGGTCGGCATAGGGAAATACTCTCGGGTCGTGGGTGACGAGAACGACGGCGCGATGCGGGTCGCGGGAAAGACGTTTGAGCGTGTCCAGGACGAGGCGGCTGCTCTCAACGTCCAGCGCCGAGGTCGGCTCGTCGCACAGCATCAGCACCGGATCGCCCATCAAGGCGCGGGCGATGCCCACGCGTTGCTGCTGCCCGCCGGAAAGCTGCTGGGGCCGGGAGTCGACATACTCCTTCATCCCGAGCTTGTCGAGCAACTCAAGGGCCCGCTGTCTCGTCTCGGGCCTGATTCGGCCGCCCTGGATCGCCGTAGCCACCAGGACGTTGTCAATGGCCGAAAGTGCAGGTACCAAAGCTGCCTGCTGGAACACGAACCCATACTTCTTCATTCGCAGGGTAGCGAGATCATCCTCACTCAACTCCCCCACTTCGTTCCCGGCCACCACTATCCTCCCGGCCGAAGGCCTGAGGACCAGCCCCATGATGGTAAGCAGCGTGGTCTTGCCGGAACCTGACGGTCCGGCCAGCGCGGTCAGCTCACCGGGGAAGATGTCGAGTCTGGTTTCCTTGAGAACGCGCCGGACTATGCGGCCATCGGAGAAGTCCCGTGCGACTCCGTCAAGCTGCAGTACCGGCTCAAGCATCTTTACCTGAACGCCGATGCCGGCTCGATCTTCAGCGCTCGGCGCAGGGCCAGCGCGGACCCGCCGAAGCATAACAGGAACGTAAGCAGCGCATGGGCCGGCGGCAGCCATAGCGGCAGGTTCGCCGGGAGGCGTGAGCCCTTCACTCCGAACAGGAAGCCCGCGAGCAGGAAGAAGCCGATGAGCAGCCCCACAAACCCGATGGTCAGGGCCTGGTAGATGATTATTACGAAGACATCGCGACGCCGCGCCCCGAGCGCGCGCAGGACTGCGAAGTCCCGCTGCCGATTCAGCACGTTCGTGTACATCGTCAACGTGATGATGACGACGCCGACAAGCAGGCCCACGAGCGTCGAGAGTCCGAAGCTCGAACCGATACCGGTGCTCGTGAGGTTGTAAATGATGGTATTGCGCGACAGCTCCTGCGAAGTCAGGGCCGAGGCCTTGGGCAACAGCGCCTCGATATCGGCCAGAGCCTGCTTGACGTTCGTCCCGGGCTTGAGCCTGACCAGGATGTCATTGCACCGGTCGGCCGCAAGACCCGTCACTTCGCGGGCCTTGGTCGCGTTGGTGAAGAGCAGAGGAGCTCCGAACGACCGCGTGCCCTCGGTGTAGCCGGCCACCCGGACACGTACTCCATTCACCTCAACGATCTTCCCGATCTCAGGATTACCAACATCCTGCAGGTCAAACTTGTCCACCGTTGCACCATCGTTCTCAAGCAGCACGTCGTTGCTGCCGGCCGTGAAGCGCCACGGCCCACCGTGGAGCTCCGGCCGGGTGACGCCGACAATCTGCACGGGCTCGAACGTCCCATTCGGCAACCGAAGCTGCGCAGCGGAGTAAATCGCGGGTTCGGCCCAGTCGATTTCCTGCAATCCGGCCAGCCGGTCCACGTACCGGCTTGGCAGGCTGCTGACTGAGGCGGTATTCTCCACGTTCTTGGACACGACCCAGATATCGGCCCCGCTGTTGTCAACCACCGCCGACATCAAGGTGAACAGCCCGAACATTATCGCCAACTGCTGGCCGACGAGAAACACAATTGCCACCACGCCGAGTATGGCTCCGGCGGTCGTTGACCGCTCGTGCAAGAGCATCCGGACCGCTGCGTACCTACGCATTCGGCTCGGCCAAAGCCGCCCCCATCGACGCCGCCTCGGCGAAGTGAGCGGCCACACGTAACCTCGGCCCGGCCAGCACCTCAGCCGCCGCAACCGCGGCCGCCCCGCCCAGAACTACTCCCAGTCCGGGGAGCGTCTTCTGCGCCTCATTGACCAACCCGCGCGCCGCCGGCAGATTGGCAACCAGCGTTGCCGAGAAGAATGCGACCTGCGGACGGAAATCGGCCAGCGCCTTCAACATGTCCTCCAGCGGGGTTGACCGGCCGACACTGAAGACCTCCCAGCCCTTGAGCCGCAGATACTCGCCGACAATCTCCACGCCCATTTCGTGCTCTTCTCCCGGCACGCACGAAGCCAGCGCCTTCAGGCCCACGGGCTTCGCGGGCTCAATGCTGTCGAACAGTCGGTACAACATGTAGCGGCAGATCTCGGTCGCGGCGTGCTCCTCGGCCACTGAGACAATGCCCGTCTCCCACAGGAAACCAAGTTGCCTCATCGCGGGGAGCACAACATCGTCCACGACCTGTTCCAAAGTGCGGCCGGCCCGGGCCAGCGCGAGTACGCTCTCGGCCGCCTCGCGACGCCGGCGCGCGCGCAACCGGTCGAGCAGCCCCTTCGCCTCGGCCGATAGGGTCGGCTCGGGCCGCTTACCCTCGATCAGCAGGCCGAGACTGCCGCGCAGGCTGTCAAGAGGCGCCGTCAATTCGCGCGCGTATGACAGTCGGATGTTACTCATTACGGCGGCGCTCCACGCTTCGAGCATCCGGCCGAAATAGCCCGGCGCGAATCCATGCCGGGTCAGCATCGATACGAACCAGCGCGACTCGTCGGTCAGGCGGTCAAATATGCCGAACTCGTAGACCGCGGCCAGCAGCCGGCCGAACTCGTGATTGACGTGACGGGACAGCCCGAGTTGGTCGCAGTCGATGCCGGCGCAGTGGAACTCCGCATCGAGCGCCAGGTGCTCGTCCACGGCCACGAGCAACTCGTCCATCTTCGCTCGGAACTCGGTTGTAGCTTCGCTAGAAACCCGGTTTGCCATCTGTGGCTGGATTCTACTCAATCAGCCATGCTGGTTCAAATCAAGCGCGGCCGACCAGCCGGGCCAGGGCTTCGGGCCGGTAGGGCCCGCCGTGGGAACTCAGGATAACTGAAGGCTTGAGGTCAAGGACTTTCCTGATGCTCGCGAGCGAGTCCTCGCGGCTCGCAGACCAGAAGGCAATTGCCGGCGGGCCGAAGGCCATGAACCGTGGCAGCACGAGATCAGCGACTACGGCCTCGCCTGATTCCATGATGGCTGACACCGAGCCGCGGCTGTGCCCGGGCGTCCAGATGACCTTGCCGGCAACTCCAAACTGCCGCAGGTCGAACTCATCCTCAATCAGCACATCCGGTTCCACCCCCGTATCGGCGCGCAGCGACTCGGCGTCGAGTCTATGCACCGCGACCGGTGCAGCGATGGTCTTCTTCAATTCAACCAGACTGCCGTAGTGGTCTCTGCGGGCGTGCGTGATGAGAACGAGACCGACACCTTCCGGCTTAATGCCCTGACCTTCGAGCCCGGCCAGTATCCGTGCTGCCTTTCCGGTTGTGCCCGTATCAACCAACACGGGCCGGTCTCCCTGAAGGACAAACGCCTTGACCATACCGAGAGCGACGGGAATAACGCCATTCATGCCCACAATCCTACCGACCCGAGACTACCAAGGTCAAGGTTCACCGCTTGACTAGTTCCTCCCGGTCGGCTAGAGTTTCGGCACGCGCCCGTAGCTCAGATGGATAGAGCGGCAGACTCCGGATCTGCAGGCCACGCGTTCAATTCGCGTCGGGCGCTTTCCCCAGTGACGATTGACGAGTGTCGATTGCCGAATGCCCGGCCATTCGTCATTCTGACTTCGGCATTAGTCATTCTCCCGAAGGGAGCACATGGATTTCTACGATGCCGTCCGGAAACGCCTGAGCGTCCGCTCCTACAAACCCGACCCGGTTCCCGAAGATGTCCTGAACCGTATCCTCGAAGCCGGCCGGCTCGCGCCATCGGCCCATAACTTCCAGCCCTGGAAGTTCATCATCGTCAAAGACCCGGCCATCCGCCAGGCGCTCGTCGCGGCTTGTAGAGGCCAGGGCTCAGTCGGCCAGGCGCCGGTCGTCATCTGCGGCTGTTGCGTGGAAGACCAAGCCTGGAAGGGAATTGGCGGCTACTGGTCGGCTGAGGCGGTCGACATCACCATCGCGATTGAGCACATGATGCTCGCCGCCACGGCGGAAGGACTGGGCACGTGCTGGATTGGCGCGTTCCTCGAAGCCGAGGTCAAGAAGGTGCTGGCGATTCCCGACGGAGTCAAGCCGATTGCGCTCACCCCGCTCGGCTATCCGGCCCGCGAGCACAAGCCCCAGCCACGCAAACCACTCTCCGAAATCACCTGCACAGACCAGTGGCGCTAGGAGACAAGTCCAGTCGTGCTCGAATCCATACGCGCCATCTGGAAACCGGCGATGTACCACGGCTTCGGGAAGCGCCGCCGATTCTTCGAGGGCTGGTACTTCAAGTGCGTCTCGCCGGCAGGTGACGCGGTCTACGCAGTCATTCCCGGCGTATCGCTCGACGCCAACGGTCAGCAGCACGCCTTCATCCAAATCCTGGACGGGCTGAAGCGCACCAGCACCTACCATCGCTACGACATAGACGAGTTCAGTTCGGCCCGCGACCGCTTCGACATCCGTATCGGCGCAAACCGTTTCTCACTCGACCATATCAGCCTCGACGTCGCGGCCGATGTCCCGGTCCGAGGCGAACTGCGCTTCAGCGATGTGCATCCCTGGCCGGTACGAGCGTTCTCACCCGGCATCATGGGCTGGTACGCCCTGGTCCCGGCGATGGAATGTTATCACGGGGTGCTGAGTTTCAACCACCGACTCGACGGCACGCTGTCCGTCGCGGGACGCGACATCGACTTCACCGACGGCAAAGGGTACATCGAAAAAGACTGGGGACGCTCATTCCCCAAGGCATGGGTCTGGACCCAGACCAACCACTTCAATGAGCCTGACGCCTGCCTTACCGCATCGGTCGCCCGTATTCCCTGGCTGGGCAGTTCCTTCACCGGCCACATCATCGGCCTGTGGCTGCGCGGACGGCTCTACCGCTTCGCGACCTACACCGGCGCCAAGGTAAGCCGGCTCGAGGTCTCACAGGACGAGGTGACGCTCACGGTCGAAGACCGCAGACACGCTCTTGAAATCCGCTGCCGGCGGCAGGAGGGCGCATTCCTGGCCGCCCCGCGTGAAGGCGAGATGACAGGCCGGATTGTCGAGGCGATGACTGCAACTGTGGACGTCTGTCTATCCGCGAAGATCAGAGGCGGTCTGACGCGCGTATTCACCGACGCCGGCCATCTCGCCAGTCTTGAGGTCGCCGGCGACATCGACCTATTGCTCTCCGGACCCCCAAAGAAACCTCACTGAGTCCCCTGTAACGCTACTTCTAGCTTCTAGCTTCTGACGTGGCGTTCTTGGTGCTCTTGGCGGTTCGTCTTGCCTCATCCGCAATTCTGAATTCTGATATCTGGTTTCTGACTTCTGATTTGTCCGTCCAGCCGTCTTGGCCTTTGGCTCTTGCCTTTTGGCTTTTGCCTTCTATCCGCTCCTACTTCTAGCTTCTCGCCTCTAGCTTCTAGCTTCTGACTTCGCCTGGGTCTTGAGACTCGACCTCCCTCTCCATTATCACCGCATCCTCTCCATTCTCATAGTATCCCTTGCGCATGTAGGTCGGCACGAACCCGCGTGCGGCGTAGAACTGCCGGGCGATGGTGTTTGACACGCGTACCTCAAGATAAAGTGACTTCGCCCGGCTCCGCCTCGCGAACGCGACGACTTCATCAAGCAACTTGCCGCCGATGCCCTTACCTCGCTCGGATTCGCTGACCGCGAGATTGGCGAGATGCGCTTCCTCTGTTCCCCAGGCGACGGTGTAACCCAGGATGATGCCATCCTCCTCGGCCACCACGGCGAGGCCCTGTGAACGATTGATGTCGGAGAGAAAGAACGACCGCCGCCACGGATTCGCGAAGATGGCCTTCTCCAGCTCCATCACCTGGTCGAGGTCAGCCTCGCTCATGGGTCTGATGGTCATCGTGAGATAATGCCGCAGTTGCGGCCGGTGTCAATCCGGAACTAGCGCGCGAGCACGAGCTTGTGGACAGCTTGAGCTTGCGCCTGGCTCTCGCGCACAAAGTACACGCCCGGTGCGAGTGTGCTCACGTCGTTGGCGCCCGTATGCAGGTCCCGGACCTTCCGCCCCGCCGCGTTCAGCAGGCTTGCGGCTTGAGGCTTGTGGCTTTGGGCCACCGGAAGGAAGAGAATGCCGCGCACGAC
The DNA here is from genome assembly GCA_035505375.1 of bacterium. NCBI lineage: Bacteria > bacterium. The sequence goes on from DATJQV010000035.1 coordinate 15,203, forward strand.
CGTGGCCCGCGGCGTCGAATAGCAGACTCCCGGCCGCATGCGTTCCGCTACTCCGGGATTCATGCTGTCCGTGTATATCATCACATTGGAACCATCGTTGTTGGCAACCAGGGTTTGACCGTTGTTTTCAGTCCACACCAGCGAGGTCGGTGTGTAGTACGCGGGCAACGTCGCGACCACGGTGTTCGTTGAATCGATAACACTCACGTTGTCGCTCCCTGAGTTGGCAACGTACAGCTTGGCATTGAACTTGTCGTAGCTCACCGCCTGCGGGCTCGTGCCGACCGCCACGGTGGCAACCACCTGGCCCGATGCCACGTCGATGACGGTGACAGTGCTATCTGCGCCATTCGCACAGAACACACGGTCGGTATTGGCACGCCAACCTTGGCCGTAGACTAACGCGGTGGGCGTGTTTCCGACTGCGACCGTCCCGAGCACGCTGTCGCCGTCAACGCCTATCACGCTGAGACTGTTGCTGCCGCTGTTCGCGCACCAGACAGTAGAACTCCCATTCGAGCAAAGGGCCCAGGGCCTGGAACCGACGGCAATAGTCTTGGTGACCTGCAGGCTTGGGACGTCAATCACGCTGACCGTGTTGCTGCTCGTGTTCGCGCAGTAGGCCTTGAGCGCGGCATGGCATATCGCGCTCGGCCCCGTGCCCACCGGCAGAGTTGCAATCACAACGTCGGTGCTGCAGTCTATCACTGACAGACTGTTGTCCTGGAAGTTCGCGCACAGGGCGCGGAAACGGCCCGGATAGTGTGAAAGCGAAGGGGCAAGGTGAATTGCCTTCGGCCTCCGCCCGACCGCGACGGTTGCCACCACACCGGCGCTCATGGCATCTATGACCGACACGGTGTTACCGTACTGGTTCGCCACATAGGCCTTTTCGAGGTCGCTGCCGCACGTCGCGACGGCCCACGGGCGCACGCCCACCGGGACGTTGGCGACGATGCGTTTGAAGTCCGCGTCAATCACGGTCACGGTGTTGCTCCACTGGTTCGTGCAGAAGGCGCGGCCCGACCAGGCGTCGTATGCCAGTTGGCCGGGCCAGCAACCGACCACGGTCGTGTCGAGAACAGCCATCGACGCCGCGTCAATTACGGTTACGCTGCAACCGCGCCAGTTCCCCACATACACGCGGTTCGAAACCGGATTCCATGCAATCGACCACGGGTAATCGCCTGCGGGAACCGTGCCCATCACCGCGTCGGTCGCGCAGTCGATAACACTGACGCTGTTGCCGTACTGGTTGGCGCAGAACACGCGGTCGTTCAGCGAGTCCCAGCATATGGCAATTGGACGGCTGCCGACCGCCAGGGAAATGACGACACTGTCGCTCGCCCCGTCAATCACCGTGACCTGGTTGGACGTCACGTCAATGCAGTAGACCTTGTTGTCCTTCTGGTCGTAGACGAGCGAAAGAGGCATGCCGGGAACCGACAACGTAGCCCTCACCGCGTTGGTCGAGCAGGCGATGACCGACACGGTATTGTCAACCGCATTACCGCAGTAGACTTTGCCATTCGTCTGGTTGTAGCAGAGCGCCTCGGGGTTGCCGCCGACGTTCACGGTCGCGGCCACGGTGTTGGTCGAACAGTCTACCACGCTTACGCTGCTGACCACGTCGTTCGCACAATACACCCGATTGTCATGTGGGTCATAGATGACGAAGCCGGACCCGCCGCCCACCGGAATCTTGGTGATGACGCCGTCGTTGACCCCGTCAACCGCGACGACATTGGCGTCCGCGTAGTTCGCCGCGTACACCCTATTGTCGTGGGAGTCGAAGCACACCGACTGATAGGCCCAGCCGACGTTCACGTTCGCCACGACCTGGTTGGTCGCGCCGCCAATCACGGTCATGTTATCGTCATAGTAGTTGACGCTGTATATCTTGTTGCTCGTGGGATTGTAGGTCATGCCAAGGGCAAAGTAGCCAGTCGGAATCCTGGCGAGCTTCTGGCTGGTCGCGCCGTCAATGGCGATTGTCACCTCGCCTTCCTGCCCGCCGACGTAGACCCGGTTGTTCGTAGTGTTGACGGCCAGACAGCGCAGGCTCTGCAACCCGCCGAGCGAGTCGGGCAACACCAGCGTCGTGTCGAGCCGCTGGCCGAGGGCACAAGCACACAGCATCCAGGAAACGGCAAGCAGCGTAAAGATCCTCACGCGAAGATAATGCCGCGCCCGCGGCCCGTGTCAAACCTGTGCTCGGCACGTAGACCATCCGCAGATTACACAGCGCGGCCTCGGAGGCCGCAACCAAACCCGGAGTAACCGCAGATGTCGCAGATGACGCAGATAGCTCGGAGAGGACATCCACAGATTTCGCAGATTACGCAGATTCAGGAACCGGATAGTTCAGAATTCAGAAACCAGAGACCAGAATTCAGAATTGGCCAGACGAGGAACCAAGAACCAAAAACCAGGAACTGTCGCGAACCGCAGATGACGCAGGTTGCTTTGCCGTGCTGGAGCAAGGCTCAGGCTCTTCACGGCCGGCCAGAGAAGCGAACTGCACGGATGATTACCGTATGGCTCGCCTATGGCTCTTCGGAAGGCTCCGGGCAAAGTCAGTCAGAAACCTTGTCAAATGGCTTGTTCAGGGACTCACTCGAGAACCACGGTCAAGACTCCGTACATCGCTACCTTAGTCGCTTGAGCCAAAGCACGGCACAACGTTGCTGGCATCTCTCATATCATAGACCCAGACTTCGCTTCCTGAATCAACCCGGTTGACTCTGGTCAGCATCAAACCGCATTACTAGCAGCGGTCAGCATCCTCCGGAGCATATGCCTAACCGTTCGATAGACCGCCAGACACACCTACCGGAAGTCAGTCTGCAGGACCAACTTGCAGTAGGACTACTGGGTCGACCATTACACCAACCGACAGTCCGATCATAGGACATGCCAGCAGTACAACCGATGATTCAACCGACAGTAGGTCTATCAGTCGAACCTGCATAGGGTCTACTAGTCCAACTGCTGGTTCGATATTTGGATGTACTGCTACACCAATCCATAGACCGTCTACCGGACGGTCTGGTAGACGGTCTAGTAGACGGTCTAGTAGAAGCAGAGTCTTGGCGCTGCGCTGGCCGAGGCTATGTTGCTAAACTACGTACTTATGGCATTTAGATTGCTTGCGCGGTCGCTGTGAGTGGCTCAGCAGTTATTCCGGTCTTGTTGCTATCAATTGCGTTCATGGCTGCTCGAATTATGGTCATCCCGGCACACAGCCGCTCAGGCGGCATTCGCCATTCAGTGTAGGTCAGGAACCCGCGCCACGATGCCGCCGCCCGGCCCGCCAATGAGACCCAGGTCAAAGAGACCATCAACGCATGCGGGGTCTCAACGCAGCGCCTTCCGACCCCAGCGTCTGACTCCTGCAAACTGCCAACTGGAAACTGGCAACTCGCGCCGTAGGCGCGTCAGGTCCTGGCCAGGACCCATGAGGACG
>DATJQV010000036.1 GCA_035505375.1 bacterium
ACACCTTCGCTCGACAGCAGGTCGACTTCTCATGCAAGGTAGCCATGCACGAGAATACAGCAGAGAAAACAGACTTAACTCACTCATCCTCAACCACTAGCCGCGCTCACTTTCAACAGCATTTCCGCCACGCTTGCAATATAGCGCATACTCTCCTGACCGTTAATTCCTGTCCTAACTTCTCTATTCTCAATTCACTATTCACACTCTCCGCCCGGACCCCTCCTATGCTCCCCCCGTAGCTATCCGCATAGCTTCCGAGGTAACGACCGGAGCAACTTCCCGAGGAACGACGCGGGTTACTTCTACAGCTACTTCCACCGCTACTTCTTCCGCTACTTCGCGAGCAACGAGTGGAGTTCCTTGTCCGGTTCCTTGCGGGGTAACGAGTCGGGTTCAATCCCAGGTTCCTTGCCGACTTGCAGTCCAGTTTCCCGTCCGAGTTCCTCCCCGGATTACTCTGCACGTAACCTTGAGACCAACTTGCAGGGCTTCTTGGAGAGGTACGAGGAGAGCTGCGACACGCGTCGCGGCTCGGTTCAAGTGGTAACGGACGCTGACGACTGCGACCGCGGCCCGTAGCCCATCAAGCGGTACAGGCCACTGAACAGGGCCAGCACGACGACCGGCAGGAGTTCGTAGTAGACCCGCACTTCATCTATCTTGCCGAACAGCAGCGTGAGCAGGAAGATAGGAACCGCCACCCAGAACGCGTCTTTGAGGAATCGTGGGGCACCGCGGAGCGCGTACAAGGAGGTAAGGAAGCCGAGCAGATAGAGCACGTTGAATCCCGTGGGCAGTACCAGCCAGTCGGCCACCGTACGGAACCGGAACCAGGTGTCATGCTGGCCGAGAACCTGAAGGTTGCTTGGCAGGTGCAGCGCGACTGCCTCGCCCGGATTGTGCCTGAACAGCAGCCAGAGCCCGCCGCGAATGAAACCCCAAACCGCGAGCTGCAGTACGATTCCTGACATCAAATGCCTGCGACTGAGCCTGCTCGCTCCCGACACCGCCCACACGAGCGTCAGCATGAGCGCCGTCTCCTTGTTCAGGGTCGCCGCCACGAATACCAGAAGGTAGAGCCACCGGCGCCGGGCCGCTATCAGCGCCAGTCCCAGCGTGAACAGGCAGAGCGCCGGGAAGTCGTAGAGATGGCTGGCGTGCCCGTACATGCCGGGCAGGGCGAACAGAACGGCGACCGGAATGACATCCACTGCCGGGGCAGGCGCGTCAAGCACCAGCCGCGCAAGCCACCAGAGCGCAAACGCGAATCCGACGGCAAAAAGCAGGATGATGTTCTTGGCCATGGTGAATTCAAACGGGTATCCGTAGAGCCATTCCGGTTTGCCCTCGGTCGTCATCGTGGCGCGCACGTTCTGTGCGACTCTGTCCCGGACGGTCTGAGGCGTAACCACGACTGCCCCGCGTATCAGCCATGGCACCAGCACCCGCGTGACATAGGGCTGCGGAGCGCGGCCGTAGACCATGTCCCCGAAGAAATCTTCCCCGCCGAGTGCCGAGCTCACGTTACCCAAACCAGGGAATCGGATGAACTCGGAAACCGCGAACCCGGCGACGGTCGCGTACAATAGCAGGAGGACGACGATTCGGACAAACGTCAGTCTGTCCCGGCGCGTCCCTGCCGGAGCGGGTGACTCCACGTCGGTTGTCATGATTAGAAGGATATTCGCCGGTCGTCGGCTGTCAATGGTGCGCCGCAGGCGAGAAACACGTGGCACATCCTTCAGGTCGGCCACCGGGACTCAGCGCGGATTGCGGCTGAAAGACCGGCGATACCGGGCGGATCGGAAGCTAGCGTGCCGGTACTGCTGCTCCCGTCGCCGACGCAGCGCTTGACAAGCGGATTCTGGCCGCTAAAAAGGTTGTAGGAGAAAGTCCAAAATGGCTAACCGTGAACTGATGTGCCTCGAATGTGGCCACACGTTCGAGATCTACACCGACTCTGACGACGAGGACCTCGAAGCCGAGTGCCCCGTCTGCGGCAGCGTCGACACGACCCGCACGTATGACGAGGACACCGAGGTCGACGAGGAACATCTGAAGGAAAGCGAAGATTCAGACGACTCGGACGACCTGAGCATCAACCTCGACGACGAGTAGACCGCGCGGCGGAAGTCCGAAGCTGACACTTTTCGACCGGGGCCTTTGAGGCCCGGCTTGAATCCCGAAGGCAAGAACTGCAGGGCAGACCTGAGCGGGAGCCGTTGTGGCGACTCAGGCTCTCCTGCTTCTTGCCTTTCCTGATTTGGGCCTTGCTTTGTCCTTTGTAGTTCCGACTTTGGACCTGGCGGTCTTCGCCTGCTGCCATACCGCCTCCATCTCATCAAGGCTCACCTGACTCAGTTCCCGGCCCCTGGCCGCGAAGTGCTCCTCGACACATTGGAAACGGCTGCGGAACTTGGCGTTGGCGTCTTTCAGCGTGCCTTCCGCGTCGCAGTCGAGATGGCGGGCAAGATTCACCAGCGCAAACAACAGGTCCCCGAGCTCTTCTTTCTCGCGCGCGCGGCTCTTGCGGTGCCGGGCCAGCTCCTGCCGTAGCTCGCCGATTTCCTCCTCGACCTTGTCGAGCACCGGCTCCGGCTTATCCCAGTCGAACCCTACCCGGCCGCAACGCTCCTGCACGAGCTGCGCCTGCCGCAGCGCAGGCAGGGCTACCGGGACACTTGCCAGCATGCCGCCGCGCTTGTGCTTCCGCTTGATCTTCTCCCAGTTGGCCAGCACGTCGGCCGCGCCGCGCACCTTCGCCTTGCCGTAGATGTGCGGATGGCGCTGCTTGAGCTTGGCCACGACACCATCAAGCGAGTCCTCAAGTGACAGGCCCAGTTCTTTGCCGGCGACCTCGGCGAGAAACAGACCCATGAAGAAGTAGTCGCCGAGCTCCTCGGTGATGGCCGCCTTGTCGCGCATGCGCACTGCCTCATCCAGTTCGTAGGTCTCATTGAGCACCAGCGGACGCGTCGAGGCCAGGGTCTGCTTCCGGTCCCATGGACAGCGCCTCCGGAGCAGTCGGACGACTTCCATCAGTTCGGAAAACACGCCCGAGTGTAGCCGAACCCGGTGCAAGGTCAACCGCGCGAGCATTGGATAAGCCGTCGCGAATTCCCAATTCCCAAATCCCAATGCCCAATCAAATCAGAAAGCCCCAATGTCAAGGCCAGCGCATCTCACGATAATGCACTCCGCTGCGATTCTTCTCCATTAGTCATTCGTTGGAAATTAGTAATTGGCAATTGGTCATTCCTATGCCCCCATTCTCCTTGACTTTTCTGCGCCTGGCGCTACCTTTTAGATTGATGCTAGCGGCTCCGACGTCGCCGACACCGGAACACAACCAGCTCTACCGCCTGCCAGCGTCTGTGATTGTCGTCCGCACAAGTTTCAAGGAGACCACGACATGAAATCTGACCTGTTAGCGAAGACCGACCCGGAAGTGTTCGAAGCAATCAGCAAGGAGACGAGCCGGGAACACAACAACCTCGAACTCATCGCCTCTGAGAACTTCTGTTCCGAGGCCGTGCTTGCCGCGCTGGGCTCGGTCCTGACCAACAAGTACGCCGAAGGCTATCCGGGCAAGCGTTACTACGGCGGGTGCAAGTGGGTTGACGTTGCCGAGAACCTGGCCATCGCGCGCGTCAAGCAGCTCTTCGGCTGCGACCACGCGAACGTCCAGCCCCACTCCGGCACGTCGGCCAACATCGCCGCGTACCTGACCCTGGCCAAGCCGGGCGACACCATCCTCGGCTTGAACCTGAGCCACGGAGGCCACCTTTCACACGGACACCCCCTCAATTTCTCCGGCCGCTATTTCAAGGTTGTGCCGTATATGGTCGACAAACAGACCGAGACGCTCGACTATGCCGCCATCCGCGCCCTTGCGCTGGAACACAAACCGCGGGTCATCGTGTCCGGCGCCTCCGCCTACCCGCGCACGATTGACTTCGGTAAGTTCCAGGAGATTGCGGACGAGGTCGGCGCGGCCCAGCTTGCCGACATCGCTCACATCGCGGGCCTCGTGGTTACCGGTCTCCACCCCTCGCCTGTCCCCTACGCCGACATTGTCTCCACGACCACCCACAAGACCCTGCGCGGCCCGCGCGGCGCCATCGTGATGTGCAAGGAGAAGTATGCTGAGGACCTTGACAAGATGGTCTTCCCCGGCACCCAGGGCGGTCCGCTCGAGCACTGCATCGCGGCCAAAGCGGTCGCGTTCAAGGAAGCCCTGTCCGACGATTTCAAGGCCTATCAGAAGCAGGTACTCGCCAATGCCAAGGCCCTGGCCGAGGCGATGACCGCGTGCGGGTTCCGCATCGTCTCCGGCGGCACCGACAATCACCTGATGATGGTCGACCTCCGGCCCAAGCAGATAACCGGCCGCGACGCCGAGCGGGTGCTCGGCAAGGTCCGCGTCACCGTCAATCGGAACACGATTCCGTATGACCCGGAGAAGCCGTTCATCGCGTCCGGCATCCGTCTGGGCACGCCCGCACTGACAACCCGCGGCATGAAGGAACCGGAGATGAAGACCATCGCCGGCATCATCGACCGTGCAGTCACTGCCCGCGACAACGAAGCCGAGCTCGACAAGATCAAGGCCGAAGTCGCCGAACTGGTCAAGGGTTTCCCGCTTTATGCCGAGCGCCGGGCCGAGTACCGGGCGCTGAGCGCGGAGTAAGCCATGCCTGCACCTTTGATCGCCGACCTCGAGGCCCGCGAAATCCTCGACTCCCGCGGCAACCCGACGGTCGAAGTCGACTGCATCCTCTCGGACGGCACAATGGGCCGCGCCTCGGTACCGTCCGGCGCGTCCACCGGTAAATACGAAGCCTGCGAACTGCGGGACGGCGACCCGAAACGCTACCTCGGTCAGGGCGTGCTCAAAGCAGTAAAGAACGTCAACACCACGATCCGGCACCGGCTGGTCGGCATGATTGCCACCAACCAGTACCGCATCGACCAGGCATTGATCGAACTCGACCCGACGTCGAACAAGAGCAAACTCGGGGCCAATGCGATCCTCGGAACCTCGCTGGCTGTGTGCCGCGCGGCGTCGATTACCGCCGGCATCTGCGTCTACCGCTTCCTGGGCGGCGCCGGGACCATGGTGCTGCCGACCCCGCTCCTGAACGTCATCAACGGCGGCGTTCACGCCTCAAACAACCTCGATATCCAGGAATACATGATCGTGCCGGCCGGCTTCACCTCATTCCATGAGGCGTTGCGCGCCGCAGCCGAGACCTATCGTCACTTGAAGAACCTCCTGCACGATGCCGGAAAGCCAACGTCGGTCGGCGATGAGGGCGGCTTTGCTCCGCTGTTCCGCGACCACGAGGAGCCGCTCGAGTACATCGAGCGTGCCGTCACCAAGGCCGGGTACCGCCTCGGCGACCAGATATTCATCGCGCTCGACCCCGCATCAAGTGAGTTCTACCGCAAGGGCCTGTACCACTTCCGCGCCCCGAAACCTCACAGTATGTCTTCCGACGAACTCATCGACCTGTATGAGAGCTGGATCAAGAAATTCCCGATCATATCCATCGAGGACGGGCTGGCCCAGAACGACCGGGCCGGCTGGAAGAAACTCACGAGCCGGCTGGGTAGCAGAATCCAGATCGTCGGTGACGACATCTTCGTAACGAACACCAATCGGCTGCGCCAGGGCATCCGCGACGGCATCGCCAACGCGGTCCTGATCAAGCCTAATCAGGTCGGCACCGTCAGCGAAACACTAGACTGCGTCAAAGTCGCGACCGACTCCGGCTATCGCACCGTCATCTCCCACCGTTCGGGTGAGACCAGCGACCACTTCATCGCCGACCTCGCGGTCGCCGCGAACTCCGGTCAGATCAAGACCGGCGCGCCCTGTCGCAGCGAACGCGTGACCAAGTACAACCGGCTCATCCGCATCGAGGAAGACGACGTTCTTCGCTACGCCGGTCTGCAGACCCTGAAACGATGAACTCCGGCCGGTCACCGCTCCAACGGCTCGTCCGATGGGCGGTGCTGGCGGTATTCGTCGCGTTTGCGTTCTGGTTCCTGGCCGGGCACAACGGGCTGATCAGCATCGGGTTGCGCAAAGCCCGCGAGCGCAGAATCCGGGCCGACATCTCCGAACTGCAGCACCGCATCCAGGACGCGCAGCAGCGCCGGAACTGGCTGGCAAACCCGGACTCGGCCTCGCTGCTCGCCCGCAAGCTGCTGGGCGACAAGCCCGACTCCTCGCAGTCTTCGCACTAGACGCGGAGCAGATTAGCTGCGCAGAGCCGGCTGCCTCAGGCAGCCGGCTCTCTTGTCACCGGTCGGCCGCTATCCGCCACTCGCCGTCGGCAGCATGATCTGGGGCCGGCCGCTTTCCGGATGCCGGGTCACGATTGGCTCCACCCCGTAGACGGAGCGAATCAGCTCGATTGTAATCACCCGCTCCGGCACGTCGCAGGCGACGGCCTTGCCCCGGTCGAGCAACAGGATTCGCGAACAGTAGAGGGCGGCGAGATTCAGGTCGTGTGAAAGGAAGACCACCGTCTTCCCCTGCCGGTTCAGATTCAACAGGATGCGCGCTATGAGTTGCTGGTGGGCGATGTCGAGGTGAGACGTCGCCTCGTCCAACATCAGAATTGCCGGCTCTTGGGCAAGCGCGCGCGCCAGCACGACCCGCTGCCGCTCGCCGGCTGATATCGAATTGATGCGCTTGTCTCGCAGGAAAAGGGCATCGACGAATTCCAGCGCAGAGTTCACCGCCTCGCGGTCATGTCTGCCAGGACTTTGGAACCTTCCCAGATAGGGGTTCCGGCCCATCATTACAACGTCCGAAACGGAGTAGTCGAAAGCGAATGGGTTCTCCTGCAGCACTACTCCAAGCGTCCGCGCCACCTCTCGCCGGCCCAACGCACCCAGGTCCTGGCCTAGAATACGGACCGACCCGCTCGCGGGCCTGAGCAGTCCGGACACGAGTCTGAGCAGCGTAGACTTGCCCGCGCCGTTCGGCCCGATGACGCCGAGAAACTCACCCGACGCGACCTCAAGGTTGAATCCATCGAACAGCAATCGCTCGCCGTACCCGAACGCGAGGCCGGAAAGCTCGATCGCGTTCACAGCCGGCTCCTCAGCAGGTAGATGAAGAACGGCACGCCGACCAGCGCGGTCACGATGGATAGCGGCAACCCGCCGGGAACGATGTTGCGGGCGAGCACATCGGACAAAAGCAGGATGCCTGCGCCCGCGACGAAAGACCCGGGCAGAACCCGTCTGTGCGCCGGCCCGAACAGCATCCTGACCAGATGCGGGACGACCAGACCGACAAAGCTGATTGCTCCGGTGAAGGAAACAACCACTCCGACCAGCACCGAGGAAATGACGAATACTGTCTTGGTGACGCGCTGGGTATCAACCCCAAGCGTTTCCGCCGCCTCCTCGCCGGACGACATGATGTCGAGGGACCGTGACATGGAAAAGAACCAGGCACAGCCGGCGACCGCCAGCACGGCGGCGGCGCCAAACAGCCAGACGGTCTTGCCGGTAAACACCACGCCAAGGTGTCCCATCATCATATAGACTGCTTCGCCGAGCGTGCGTCTGCCCAGTATCATCACCAGCATCACCAAGCTGGAGAACAGGAAGCTCATGATGACACCGGCAAGGACCAGACCGGTGACCGTGACCCGGCCTCGGACTCGCGCCAGGGCGTATACCACAAGCATCGTCACCAGCGCCCCGGCAAAACCGCCGACCGGGGCGAACGCACCGGCCGTCCGGCCGAGCACCAGAGTCAGACTGGCACCCAACGCTGCCCCGCTTGCCACGCCCATCGTGAATGGGTCGGCCAGAGGGTTCTGAAGCAGTCCCTGCAGCGACGCTCCCACGACGGCGAGCACGCCTCCGGCGATGATCCCCAGCGCCAGTCGCAGCAGGCGCAGGTCCATCACCGCGCCGAGATTCGTCCTGGCGAAGCCGCCCGGGCCGACCGCGACTGAAAGAGCCGCTGACGCGACCAGCAGCAGGATTATCCCGACCCAACCCGGCAGCAGGCGCTTCTGCATGACTTACTGCCCGGGATGCAGCAGCTTCGCGAGCAGGACTACACCATCCACAACCCGCGGTCCCGGTCTGAAGAGAAGATCCTCGTCGAGCTTGTCGTAGATACGTCCATGTTTGACCGCGCCAATTCCGCCCCAGCCGACCCGACTCGCAACATCCCTGACGCTCATGTCCGGATGCAGCAGCAGCATGACCTCAGGGTCGGCCTTGAGCACTGCTTCCGGGTCAACGACCGGGTATTCCTGCAGCGAGGAACCGAACACGTTCCTTCCGCCGGCCCGCGCCAGCAACTCGTTGATGAACGTGCCGCCTCCGGCGGTCATCAATGGCGTGCCGGAGATCTCGACGTAGACGCGCGGGGTGTCGGCGAACGCCGGGATCGAGTCGAACCGCTTCCTCATGCTCGCAACGAGGCTGTCGCCCGCTGCCTTCCGGCCGAGCAGTCGGGCAACCGTGTCTATCTCCTTGAATGCGGCAGGGATGTCGGCCGGCCGTGAGACATAGACCGGCAGCTTCATCTCCTTGAGCTTGGCCAGCAATTGCTGATGCATGGGCAGAGTGAGAAAGACAAGCCCGGGTCTGAGCGCGACTATCCGCTCCAGATCCGGGGTCATGAAGTCCCCCACCTTGTAAACGCCCTTCGCCGCTTCCGGGTAATCACACTGGTTCGTGTTGCCGACCAGCACCCCGCCCGCCCCGACCGCATAGATAATCTCGGTCACGCTCGGCACGAGCGAAACCACTCTCAAACCGGAGGCCGCCGCCGGTCTGTGCCCGCACCCGGCGGCAACCAGAACAGCGATGGGGAGAAGCGACCTACTCAGGCTCATGCCGCGGACGATCGGCTTCCGGTTCCGGCATCGCGACACTCGCGAGTCCCGGTTGGTTGACCTTGTTCCCGAATATCAGGTACACCGTGTGCGCGACCATCCGATCCGCCGGTCTGATTCCGGTCGTGCGTACCAGTATTTCGCGCTCCAGAATCTCTTTGACGTGGATTCTCGCAAACCCCTGCATCTCCATCGCTGACACGGTCTTACGTACCTGCTCTACCGTCGGGCTTATCGATACGAGCGTGTGTCCACCCTTGAGGGACTTGTGGGCCGGCGCGACCAGCGTCCAGGGTTCGGGCACATCAAGGAACACGGCATCCATTTCCTTCTGCTCGAATCCCTCCTGCTCCGGGTCCCTGACGAAGAACTCGCAGTACGGGCTGAGTCCGTATTTCTCGACGTTCGCGCGGGCGTTGGCGCTGAACTCAGGCCGCCGTTCGTAGGAATAGACCCTGCCGTCGGGCCGGACGAAGTTCGCGAGATATATAGTAAGCGCGCCCGACCCGGATCCAACTTCAATCACCCGTGCGCCGGGGAATATCGCGGCGGAGACAAGCATGGCCCCGACGTCCTTGGGATAGACGATCGTGGTGGCGCGCCTGACCTTCATCGCCAGGTCCGATAGACCGGGTTTCAGCAGATGGAAGAGGAACCCGAGATGAGTACGGACTGAGTCGCCGAACTCCCGGCCGGCAATCTGATCGAATGGGAGCTGACCCCGGTGGGTCGAGAAGCTGCCCTTCGCCTGAACCGTGACCAGGTAATTCATGCGGTCGGAGTGGTAGAGAATCACGTTGTCGCCGAGTTGTATCATCGTGCCCATTCTAGATTCGCTTCAGGCCAAGTCAAGCGACCGAGGCAAGTGCAGGGCTGAAACAGGAAAGGCTGAAGCAGGGAATCCGGCTTCCATTGCTTCATCCTTCCTGCCTCATCCCTCGTTCTTTGCTCTTTGTGCCTGCGATTCACGGCGCTACGCTTGACAGAAAGGCGCTTTAGGATACGCTTTGGGCGTGACTGTGAACTCCTTTTTCAGAGGAATTACCGAGCGCTTCTCGAACGACATCGCGATTGACCTGGGCACTTCGTCTACCCTTATTTATGTCAAGGGCAAGGGCATCGAGCTGCGCGAGCCGTCCATTGTGACATTCGACGAGATTACCCACGAGGTAGTGGCGGTCGGTACCGAGGCCAAACGGATGCTGGGCCGGACACCCGAGGGAATGCGAGTGATTCGTCCCATGAAGGACGGCGTGATCGCCGACTTCGGAATCGTCGAAATCATGCTGAAGACCTACATCGGCATGGTCCAGCGCAAGAAGCTCTTCGTCCGCCCCCGGGTCATCGTCTGCGTACCTTCGGGTATCACCGAGGTAGAGAAACGCGCCGTACGCGATTCGGTCGAGGCGTCCGGCGCTCGCGAGATCTACCTCGTGTCGGAGCCCATCGCCGCCGCCATCGGCGTCGGCCTGCCGGTTGAAGCGCCGACCGGAAACATGATTATCGACATCGGTGGCGGCACCACCGAGATTGCGGTCGTCGCGCTCTCCGGAGTCGTGAACGCGGCCTCGGTCCGCGTGGCCGGTGACGAGATGGATGATGCCATAGTCAACTACATAAAGAAGAACTACAACCTCATCATCGGCGACCAGACTTCGGAGGCGGTGAAGATTGCCATCGGGTCGGCCTACGCCACCGGCAAAGAAGAGACCATGGAGGTCAAGGGCCGCGACCTGGTCTCCGGGATACCCAAGACCATCCGCATCACCAGTACCAAGGTGCGGGAGTCGCTGGAAGAGCCGATAACGCTGATCGTCGATGCGGTCCGGCTCGCCCTGGAGAAAACCCCGCCGGAGCTGGCGGCCGACATCGTCGACCGCGGCATCTATATGTGCGGCGGCGGCTCGCTGCTGAGAGGAATTGACCTGCTGATCAAGGAAGAGACAAGCCTGCCGGTGTTCGTCGCCGAGAATCCTTTGGAGAGCGTCGTCCGTGGCGCTGGTCGCATTCTGGAGAGTATCAGCGTCAACGAGAAACTCGTACTCCGCGCCAAGTAGCGGTATCCTGAAGATCCGATGATCGAAGCCCGAGCCCTGACAACGGCAGTCGCCCCGCGCGGCTGATCAGGCCTTGTTCAGGCCTAACCTCAATGCCTGGCAGGACCGCGCCGCCCTGCTGGTCGTACTCGTCGGGCTCGGCCTGCTGATTGTTCCCCACCGCCTGCGCATCGCGGTGACGCAACCGTTTCAGGTCGCCGTCCTCGCGCCGCTCCGACTGGGGACGGCGGTGAGCCAGTCGCTGCGCGACACCAGGGCCGAGAATGAACGGCTCTCCCGGCTCGCCGCTCAACTCGCGATGGAGAATGCCCGCCTCGAATCGGCCTCTCAGGCTGCTGGTGCGACGCCGCCGGTCAACGCGGCGCTCATCCGGGCGCGGGTCATCGGCCGGGACCTCATCACATTCGAGCACTGGCTGACTATCAGTCGGGGTACTCTCAACGGCGTCCGGCCCGGCGCCCCGGTTATCACGCCGGACGGAATCTGCGGCATGGTGGTCGCCTGCGGGAAACACCAGTCACTGGTTCAGACCCTGCTGGCGCCTGATTCCCGGGTCGCGGTCCTCAACCGCAGGTCCCGCGTGCCGGCCCTGGCGCGGCCCGACCGCGCCGGCGGACTGGTCCTCGACTATGCGCCCAAGCAATCCGACTTCAGACCGGGCGACACGCTGGTCACCGCGGGCCTCGGCACGGTCTTCCCGAAAGGGCTGATGCTCGGCGAAGTCATCGCTGTCCCGGACCGACCCGAAGCCCTGTTCAAGCCCGTGACGGTCCGCCCGTTCGTCGACATCAGCCGCATCGAACAGGTCTTCGTCATCTCCCTGCCGGCCGGAGCTCTGCCTGACACCGGGACCGGATGGCTGGAGAACACATCCCGACCTGAGGTCAGCATCCCGGACCAATCCGGCGAGTGATGAGAACCTTCGTCGCTTTCGTGCTGATCTACCTGCTCTTCCTGGTACAGGCGAGCATGACTCAGTGGTGGCCGGACCTGGTGCTGCTCGCCCTGATCGTCGTTTCGCTGCACGAGAGCCGATTCACCTCCACGCTGGTCGGCGGACTTGTCGGGCTCTGTCTCGACATGACCAACCCGGCATTCACCGGCACGCACCTGGTGACACTGGCGGCAACGGGCTATGGCGTTTCGCTACTGCGTGCACTCTTCTACCGGGCACGATGGGCTACGCTCCTGTTCGTGGCCATGGCCCTTGTTCTGAAGTGGGTCGCGGTTGCGGCGATTGGTCCGGGCCTGCCCGGACTGGCTGCCCTGGCGGTGTCATCGGGTCTGACCCTGGCTCTTGCCCCGCTGGCCGAGCTCGCTCTGAGCGGCCTCTTCTATCACGGATGGCAGACCGCCTGACGCGCCTGACGCAGGTCCTGCTGGTCCTGCTCGGTATTCTCTCCCTGCGCCTGTTTCAGCTCCAGGTCGTGCAGGGCACCCGCTACGCCCGCCTGAGCGACCGCAACCGAATCCGCAAACTCGTCCTGCCCGCGCCTCGCGGCCGCATCCTCGACCGGAACGGAATCCTGCTGGCGGACACGCGGCCGTCGTTTACGGTCACGGTTGTCCCGACCGAACTCCCTGACTCGGTTCTTCCCCTGCTGGCTCGTCTGCTCGACATGACTGAAACAGACCTGCGCCAGCAACTCAAGCCGGTCGCCATGTACTACACGCCGGTCAACGTCAAACGCGACGTATCGATTGACGAAGTCGCCCGCATCGAGGAAAGCAACTTCCGCTTGCCGGGCGTCCACATTCGCGTCGACCCGGTGCGCCACTACCCGGCCGCCAATCGCTACTGCCACGTCCTCGGCCATATCGGCGAAGTCAGCGAGGAAGAGATCGGACGCGACACGTCGCTGCGCCCGCTCGACCTCGTCGGCAGGGCCGGCATCGAGGCGCAGTACGAGTCCTTGCTGCGCGGCAGCGACGGCTACGAGTACGCCGAAGTGGATGCCCGCGGCCAGGAAATCGGCCCGCTGCCGGAGAAACGGCCTGACCCGGATGTGCCCGGACACGACCTGATCCTGACCATTGACGACCGGATTCAGGCGCTTGCCTGTTCGCTGCTGGTCCCCTACGACCGTGCGGCCATCGTCGGCATGGAAACCCGGACCGGCGCCATCGTCTGCCTCGTGTCCAAGCCTGATTTCGACCCCAACATCTTCATGGCTCCGATTGACCCGGCAACCTGGGATTCGCTCATCTCCAACCCCTCAAAGCCATTCTACAACCGGGCCGTAACGTCAGCCTACCCCCCGGGCAGCACCATGAAACCGGTGGTCGCGCTGGGCGCACTGCGCCAGGGTGCGCTCACCCCCGACACGCGGTTCCAGCCCTGCGCCGGCTCGTACAAGTACGGCAACCGCATATACAAGTGCACCGCCGCCCACGGCAGCCTCGACCTTGTCGGCGCGATTACCCAGTCCTGCAACGTCTACTTCTACCAGGCCGGACTCCGGCTTGGGCTGGACAGCCTGACTTCCTACGCGCAGGAAGTCGGTCTCGGCCATGTCACCGGCATCGACCTTCCAAGCGAGAAGCCGGGCAACATCCCGACCCGCCGCTGGCTGGATAACCGCTACGGCAAGAACAAGTGGGGAGCGGGTTCGGTCCTCAACTTCGCCATCGGCCAGGGGGAGGTCAGCGCAACGCCGCTGCAGATGGCGGTACTGTATGCGGCAATCGCAAACGACGGCTTGGCGGTCCGTCCCTATCTCGTCGCCCGGGTCGATTCGGCCGGCCATGCAATACGGACCACTCCGCCCGAAACCCATCGGCTGCCAATGCGGCAGCAGGACCTCGATGTCGTCAAGCTCGGACTGGAGAAGGTCGTCGAACGGGGAACCGGGGCCGCGGCCCGGCTCAAGGAAATCGGCATCGCCGGAAAGACCGGTACCGCCCAGAACCCGCCCAAACCGGACCACGCGTGGTTCGTCGGATACGCGCCGTCCGATGCGCCCGAGGTCGTCTTCGCCGTGCTCGTAGAAAACGCGGGCCACGGCGGCGTGGTGTCCGCGCCGATTGCCGGCCAGCTCATCCGGGCGTACTTCTCCCCTCAGCCGCCGGACACAGCAAAGCCCACCGAGTCGGTAGACGCACCGGCCACCGGGAACAGCAGATAGATGATTACGAAACGCGAGTCGCGCGGCTCGATGCGGCAGCTAGATCTGCAGCTCATCGCCGCGAACATGCTGCTCGCGGTGTTCGGCCTGCTCGCCATCTACTCGTCAGGCGGCTCCTACTACTTCCTGCGGCAGCTCATCTTCGTCCCCATTGCCATCGCCGCGGCAGCCGGAGCGTTCTTCATACCCCGACGCATTCTCTACGGTCTGGCCGAGGCGTTCTACGGCCTTGCACTGCTGATGCTCATCGCCGTCCGAATCGCGGGCACCGGCCCCGGCTCCCACCGCTGGTTCGTGCTCGGCCCGGCCTACATCCAGCCTTCCGAGTTCGCCAAGCTCGCCACCGTCCTGCTGCTGGCGAAGCACCTGAGCGTCAAGCGCACTATCCAGTTCAGCTTCCGCGACCTCGGCGCGCCGCTGGCCACAGCTCTCGTCCCGTCCCTGCTGGTGCTGGTCGAACCCGACCTCTCCACCGCACTCATCTTCGCCGCGCTGCTCGCGGCCATGCTCTACTGGCAAGGCATGAGACCCCTCCACATCCTGCTGCTCTTCACGCCTGCCCTCTCATTCGCGGCCGGGTTCTCGCTCTACACCTGGATACCGTTCTTCCTGGTGCTGGCAGTCATTCTGCTCGTCCGCTCGGGCGTCAAGAACGCGCTCATCGGCCTGGCAGTGAGCGCGGGCTTCGGCCTGCTTTCACCGGTCGTGCTCTCCTCGCTCAAAGGCTACCAGCGCGACCGTATCATGAGCTTCCTCGCGCCGTGGCTCGACCCGCACGGCATCAGTTGGAACGCCATCCAGTCGCAAATCGCCATCGGCTCCGGCCGGCTGATGGGCAAAGGCTTCCTCCACGGCAGCCAGAAACGGCTCGGCTTCCTGCCCAACCGCCATACCGACTTTGTCTTCTCATCACTCGGCGAAGAGTTCGGGCTTGTCGGCTGCCTGGTCCTGCTCGGCCTCTTCTTCTGGCTCCTGCGCCGGATGCTGCTGGCCGCCCGGCAGTCCCATGATTCGACCGGCTCCCTGCTCTGCGTCGGCTTCGCGGCAACCATCGGCTACCAGATGTTCGTCAACATCGGCATGCTGCTCGGGATACTGCCCATCACCGGCATCACCCTGCCGTTTATCAGCTACGGCGGCTCATCCCTGCTGCTCAACTTCCTCATGGTCGGCCTGGTGCTTAATGTCGTATCGAGGCCCGAATGAAACATCCACAGATTCCGCAGATTACACAGATTCTCACTCGCCAATCTTCACTTCTGCCTTCTGACTTCGGCCACGGTCTGACAGCTCACATCTTAGATCTCGCCTCGGAATCAAACGAGGCAAACTCGAAGCCCGAAGCTCGATCACGATTGATTCTCGAATGACCCATACCCGATGGACAATTAGGCATTCTCCGCAATTGGGACTTGATTGGGAATTAGGAATTAGGACTTGGGAATTGTGACGCAGGACCTACGCGCCCTTACCATCGCGCAACTACAGGCGCTCTGCGCGGAATTGAGCTGGCCCCGCTACACTGCGGCTCAGATCTTCACATGGCTCTGGCAGAAAGGTGTGGATGACATCGCCGCGATGACCAACCTGAGCAAGGAACGTCGGGCACTGCTCGCTGAACGCTACACAATCGGTCGGCTCGAACTACTCCGGACACTGGACGACGCGGACGGGACCACCAAGTTCACCTTCAAACTCTTCGACGGTAACGTCATCGAATCCGTCTTCATTCCTGAAATTCCTCCCCTCGTCCTTACGCCTCGATCCCCGACCCCCGCCCCCGGCCGCAAGACCGTCTGCGTCTCCACACAGGTCGGCTGCCGACTCGGCTGCTCCTTCTGCTTCACCGGCACGCTCGGCTTCACACGCAACCTCGCCTGGCACGAAATCGCCGGCCAAGTCCTCGCAGTCCGGCCATTCGCCATTCGTCATTCGCCATTCGCCAATTCCTCCCCTAGCCCCTCGCCCCTCGCCCCTAACCCCATTTCTAACGTCGTCTTCATGGGCATGGGCGAACCGTTCCTCAACTTCGAAGCAACCATCGAGGCTGCAAGAACCATCAACGCGGAAAACGGCCTGAGCATCGGCGCACGCCGCATCACCATCTCCACGTCAGGCATCCCGGATGGCATCAGGGCCTTCGCCAAACTGCCGCAGCAGTTTCGCCTCGCCCTCTCCCTCAACGCCTCAGACGACGAGACCCGTTCGAAACTCATGCCGGTCAACAAGCTCCATCCGCTCAAAGAAATCATGGCCGCCATTGGCGAGTACGTCGCGGCCAAGGGCAAACGTGTCACCTTCGAGTACGTGCTCGTAGACGGCATCAACAACCGCGACAGAGACGTGAAGCAACTCGCCGCCCTGCTCAAAGGCATCCCCTGCAAGGTCAACCTCATCCCGCTCAACCCCTTCCCGGGCTGCGACCTCAAAGCTCCCTCGGAGCAGTCGATAGACGCCTTTGCCAGGAAACTCTGGCCGCTCGTCCCTGCGGTCACGGTCCGCCGCAGCAAAGGCGCGCGCATCCTCGCCGGCTGCGGCCAACTTGCCGGCCTGACCGAGTAGCAGACCCGACCCGGCCGGCCGGGCCCGAGATCATCCACCGATTACGCGGACTACACGGACGACGCATGTTCGGGATTCGGAGAGAGCAGAATCCAGAAACCAGAGACCAGAATGCAGAATTGACGATGGACGAAAGAACGGGTAACCGCAGATTACGCAGATGTCGCAGATGTGAAAACCGCCAAGGACGGGGACATGACCCAATTCCGCCGAGGAATTGGGATCGTGTCCCAAGTCCGACCCGGAGAGCACTAACCGCAGATGACGCGCATTCAGGATTCGGATAGAGCAGAATCCAGAAACCTGAGACCAGAATGCAGAATTGACGATGGACGAAGAGACGATGGACGAAAGGACGAGTAACCGCAGATTACGCAGATGTCGCAGATGGCCCGGAACGGACGGAGAGGAAATCCACAGATTTCGCAGATTACACAGATTCGCGTGCAACGGAACGCGGCCAGTTTCTTATAAGTCCCCAGCAAATCCGGCCTCCGCATCTCCTAAGTTGGTCATTGGTAATAAGTTATTGGGCATTCATGAATCTCCCCTATCCCATCCCCCCGGCTATTCCGGAGATTATTCTCCGGG
>DATJQV010000037.1 GCA_035505375.1 bacterium
TGTCTGCCGCTCGATTTTCACCCTGCCCGGGGAATAGCGGGCGGTGAGGTCGTATTCCGAAACGTCGGTCTCAACCGACTGGCAGGTACGCACGGGCGCGAAGTTGTCGCGCCTTATCACCGCCTGGACCGAATCGAAGAACCACTCGGTCGGCAGAATCGGCTGAACCACGTTGGTGGCGACAAGGGTCGGTACGGCACGAGCATTGTTATTGGGACCGGCGTCGCCCATCTCCTCGTCGAACTCCAGCGTCAGTACCGAGCGGTAGAGGGCCGAATCATTCCGGGTCACGACATAGACGGAGGTCTCACCGTCCTGCCACTGCGGTGCCTCGAGCACAGGCATCGGTCCGAGGTCCTCGGTCAGACAGGCAACCGGGAGCAGACAGCCGCAGGCCAGGAATGTGCAGAGTACAGCGTTCCTTCGTGCAACGTTCAACGTATGAACGAGGGGCGACGACCGATGCATCTTAAGTCAATCCTAGTCCTTGGCCCGTTGGGGTCAAGTGCGCGCTTCAGGCGTCATGCATGATGCGTAATGCATCATGCCCGACCGACGGGTCAGGGCCTCGCGTGGGCTTCGAGATAGAGCAGCAGACGCTCCATGTCGGCGGGCAGAGACGAGGAGAATTCGATGTACTTACGGGTACGCGGGTGACTGATGCCAAGCCGAGCCGCATGGAGTGCCTGACGTTTGATGATCGCCAGCATGTCGCGGAAGCAGGTCATCTGGTCGCGCTCCGTGACGGTCGTGACGCTGCGCCCGCCGTACTCCGGGTCGCCCACGACCGGATGGCCGATGTGCTGCATGTGCACGCGTATCTGGTGGGTCCGGCCGGTCTTGAGCCGCACTCGCAGGTACGTGCAGATACCGTAGCGGCGGAACACCTCGTAGTTGGTCACCGCCGTGCGTGCCGCGAACGGCGTGACCGCCATGCGGGTCCGGTCGATGGCGTGCCTGCCGATGGGCGCGTCGACCGTGCCTTCGTCCGCCTCGAAATCACCCCAGGCAAAACACGCGTACTCCCGCACGACCGTCCGGTGCTCAATCTGGTAACCGAGCGAACGCAGCGCCTCGTCGGTCTTGGCGAACATCAGAAGTCCGGTCGTCTGTTTATCGAGCCGGTGCACGACGCCTGGCCGGATGAGCGAATCTTGCCGCAATGGCAGGCTCTTGCAGTGGTAGAGTAAAGCGTTAACCAAGGTCCCATCCCGGTTCCCCCGTGCCGGGTGCACGACGATGCCGGCGGGCTTGTCCAGCACAAGCATGTCCTCGTCCTCATAGACGATGTTCAGATCCATCTTCTGGGGCTGGAGCGTTATTTCCGGCTCCGGCTCGAAGGTGGCGCTGATCTCGTCTCCCGGCTTCACGCGGTAGCTCGGCTTCGAGGGTCGGTCGTTGACCAGCACCTTCCCGTCGTCGATCAAACGCGCGGCCCGCGTGCGGGAAACTCCGAGGCCCGACTGGATCAGGTATTGGTCCAGCCGCTTGCCCCAGAGCCGCTCAGAGGCTATCCGATGGAATCGCTTGGCAGGAGGAGACGCGCCGTCGTCGGCATCGGACGGGTCGTCAAACACCGGCTGCTTTCAGCCCGGCACGCTGCAACTCGACCAGCCCGTCGATGGCGCGGGCCGCGATGTCGTACATCCGGCTGAATTCCTCGAACCGGAACGGCACGTGTTCGGCCGTGGCCTGGACCTCAACGATCCGCCCGCTTTCGGTCAGGACCAGATTCATGTCGGTATCGGCGCGCGAGTCCTCGGAATAATCAAGGTCGAGCAGAACCTCCCCTTCGACGATGCCGACGCTGATCGCCGCGACGTGCTCAATCAGCGGGTTGCGCGCGACGAACCCGCGGCCGCTCATCCGCTCAACTGCCTGCTTCAGCGCGCAGAATCCGCCGGTCAGCGCCAGCGTGCGCGTCCCGCCGTCGGCCTGGATCACGTCGCAGTCCACAATCACCTGCTGCTCGCCCAACGCCGACAGGTTGCAGACCGCCCGCAGTGACCGCCCGAGGAAACGCTTGATCTCCTGGCTGCGGCTGCGCGGACGTTCGGTTTCACGCGCCGTCCGCTGGTGCGTTGACCGCGGGAGCAGCCCGTATTCGGCCGTAACCCAGCCCTGCCCGCTGCCGACAAGGAAAGGCGGCACCCGCTTCTCGAACGAGGCCGCGCACAACACACGAGTGTTCCCGGCTGTCGCCATGCACGAACCCTCGGCGTATTTCAGGCATCCAAGTTCTAGTGCCACCGGCCGCATTTCATGCGGCTGGCGTCCGTCGTCACGCGTCATCGTTCTCCTCCGATGCTTCGCCGACCGATGCACGCACGACCTCGCCCATCGGTTCGCCGAGGAAACGTTCACCTACGGTCTGGAAATTCGGCGCCAGGTCGGACAAGTAGAATCGATGGCGCGCCGACCCGCCCGGGCTCAGCATTTCGTGCCCGGCGAGCAGCTCTTCGGCCGAGACGGCAGTCTCCTCCGCCGAATCGACGAGCCCGACCTTGGGGCCGAGGACGCGGCTGATGACATGCGCGAGCAGGGGAAAATGGGTGCAGCCCAGCAACAAGGTATCCACGCCCTCGTCCGCCATTCCCTCGAGGTAGCGTCGCGCCACCGCCTCCGCCACGTCGTTGTCGAGCCATCCCTCCTCGGCCAGGGGCACGAACAGCGGCGTGGGCTTGGCGATGATCTCGACGTTCCGCCGCAGGCGCCGTATCGCCTGTTCGTATGCCCCGGAGGCGATGGTCGCGCTGGTGCCGATTACGGCGATGCGGTTCGTCTTCGTTGTGCGCACTGCCGCCCGCGCCCCGGGTTCGACCACGCCCAACACCGGGACCGGCAGAGTCCGTTCCAGCTCGGGCAACGCCGACGACGAGGCCGAGTGGCACGCGACGATCACCATCTTGACCCCGCGGCTGAGCAGAAAGGCGGCGTCCTCCGCCGCAAACCGAAGGATGGTGTCGGCCGACTTGGTCCCGTACGGGAACCGCGCCGGGTCTCCGAAATAGACAATACTCTCGCCGGGCAGGCGCCTCCGCAGCGCCCGAACCACGGTCAATCCGCCGATACCGGAATCGAAAACCCCGATCGGCGCGCTGGCGTCAGGGCTTTGCTGAACTGGCTTCTTTATACTTACCTCCAGGAATCGAGTCGCCCGCCTTCGGGCTGTACAGCTTTGCGAACTCGGCAATGCCTCGACTGATGCCTTCGGCCAGCCGCTCGCGGTGCTCGTCCTGGCGCAGCAGCTTCTCTTCGCTCCGGTTGGTCAGGAATCCGCATTCAACCAGCACCGCCGGCATGAAGCTGTTGCGCAGCACGTAGAAATTCGCCTGCCGCACTCCGCGGTCCTTGATCCTCGCGTAGGAGACGGTCGCCTCCTGAATCTTTGCGGCCAAGTCCTGGGATTCGACCAGGTACTCATTCTGGGCGAGATCGGCAAGTATCATTCCGACATCGTCGCCGGGATTGGCGCCGGAACCGGAATCGCCCGCCTGGAAAGAGGCGTTCTCGCGCGCGGCCACCGCTCTCTCCCAGTCGGTCTTGGCCTGAGACAGAAAGTAGGTCTCAAGTCCGCAGGCCGCGCGGTTTGCGGACCAGTTCGCGTGGATGCTGACGAACAGATTTGCCTTGTGGCTATTGCCGCACTTGGTGCGGTCGGCGAGCGAGACGTAGCGGTCCGAGTCGCGGGCAAGAATCACCTCGTAGCCCTGCTTCTCAAGTTTCTTCTTCAGGCGCAGTGCCACGTCCAGAACGACCACTTTCTCACGCGTCCCGCGCCGGCCCAGAGCTCCTGGGTCCTGACCACCGTGCCCGGGGTCGAGCACGATCCGTTTGAAGGTACGCTCGGGTCTCGGCCACACCCGCAGCGCCACACGATCCGCCAGGACTTCAAGCCGCTCCGCCGCAGACTTCTGGAAGCTGAAGTCCAAACTCACCCCGGCACCGCTGTCCAGAGTGACCGCCTTCAGAATTCCGGGCGGCGTCAAAGAGAGAAGTGCGACCTGCTGGCCCAGCGTGGAGTCACAGCGTGCGCCAATGGCAAGCCGGTATTCGAAGCTCGATGGTGAATCCCCGAATCCGACCAACCTCTCGCCCGGGCGGCACTGCCCCTTAAGCGTGAATATCACCGTGTCGCCCTGTCGGACCGACTCAATGGTCTGCAGCTTCGGCACACCAGTGCTGGGAAACATGTCAGCCAGGGCTACCAGCGGCAGATACAGCCGGTTGCTGTCGAGAACCGGTGCCGCGGGCAGGACGACCCGACGACTGTCGCACAGCGCGCCGGTGCTGTCCGGCTTGAGCACAAATTCCCTGCCCGGCCTGGTCGAATCACCGGGGATCACGACCACGAATCTGTTGCCTACCTGCCAGTACCTGCCACCCAAAGTCGCGGCCACGGCAGACAACGGAACGCACTCGACGCTACCCTTCACTCGGGTTTCGACCGGTGCCCCGCCGATTTCAACTGTGCGCGCAAGAGCCGGCCCAGCCGTGAAGTGAAGCAACGCGGCCGCGACCGCCCAGAGAATCAGCCCGCGCCTCACCGGACCCGCACTCTCTCGGAACGGGCCGCCTCGCCGCCGTAGGAACGAGCGTCGCGCTCGTCTGCCTTCTGGCGCAGCTCCTCGCGCCGATCGTATTGCTTTCGGCCTCGGCACAAGGCGATTTCGACCTTGGCGATGCCCCGGCTGCTGAAGTAGATGCTCAGCGGTATCAACGTGAAACCCCGCAGGGTGGTACGGCCGAACAGCCGCTGGATTTCCTCCTTGTGCAGCAGCAGCCGGCGGCGCCGCTTCGGGTCGCGGTTGAAGATGTTTCCTTGCGCATAGGGTGCAATCGTTACCCCGACCAGGAACACCTCGCCGCCCTCGACTGCGGCGTAGCCTTCGTCGAGAGAGACGTTGCCTGCCCGCAGCGACTTGACCTCGGTGCCGAAGAGCTCGATTCCGGCCTCGAGCTTCTCGAATACCTCATAGTCGCGGAGAGCCTTGCGGTTTGTGGCGATGGCCTTCACTACTCGATTATAGGGGGACGGCATGCCTCGGTCAACGCAGCCCCTGCCGATGGCTGATGTCCAAGCCGGTCTGGGCCTGCTGGATTATCCGAATTGACCCACAACTTGGCTCCGGCTACACTCTGAAAGTGAACCGTCGTCTACTGCGCGAAGTCGGGCAGAGCGCATACATCGTCATCGGCTCGGCCGTCGTGGCCCTGTCCTACAACCTGTTCCTGATACCGCATCACATCGTGCCGGGCGGTGCAGGCGGAATCGCGATGATTCTGAACTACTTCTTCGCCGTGCCGGTCGGCCTCACCATCCTCGTTCTCAACATCCCGCTGTTTGTGCTCGGTATGAAGACGCTGGGTCGGGCCTACGCCGTCAAGTCCATCCTGGGCATCGCCTTTTCGTCGCTGCTGATTGACGGTTTCACGTACATCCTGCATCTTGGACCGGCAACCGACAACAAGATTCTGGCATGCATCTTCGGGGGCATAACGCTGGGCGCGGGACTCGGGCTTGTCTTCCGCGGCGGTGGCTCAACCGGCGGCTCGGACATCGTCGGGATGGTGCTCAACCGCTACACCAACCTCTCGACCGGCACCGCGATCCTGGCGGTGGACTTCGTGGTGATAACTGCTGCCGGTTTCTGCTTCGGCCAGTTTGAGCTGGCGCTCTACGGCTATCTTAACCTGTACCTCCAGACTCGTGCCATCGACCTCGTGCTGGAAGGCCTGAGCTACACCCGCGCGCTCTTCATCATCTCCGATTCCGCCGACGCCATCGCCCGGGCGATTACGAGCCGGATGAATCGAGGAGCCACGGTATTGGCCGCGACCGGCGCTTACAGCCAGGAGAGAAAAGACATGGTGTTCTCGGTAATGGCGAAGCGTGAGATCGCGCGCGCAAGAGAGATAGTCCGGGAAACCGACCCCCGCGCCTTTGTCGTCATAACCGACGTCTACGAAGTTCTCGGTGAGGGTTTCAAACCCCGGACCTGAACCATGCGCGTCGGACTGATGCAGTTTGCCCCGCAGCGAGGCGATGTCGGGGCGAATCTCGACCGCATCGGCCGGGCTCTGGCCGGTGTCCGGGCCGACCTTATCGTCCTGCCCGAGCTCTGCACTTCCGGCTATCTCTTCGCGTCGCGGGCCGACATTGCCCGACTCGCCGAACCGGTGCCGGGCGGCTCCACCTGCGCAACCATGGCTGTGTTCAGCCGGGAACGAGAGACCGCCATTGTCTGGGGCATGGCCGAGTCTGCGGGTGGGAGTATCTACAACTCGGCGATCATGGTCACGCCGCACGGGGAGTTCCACGTCTATCGCAAGGCCCATCTCTTCGCTGACGAGAAGGACATCTTCGACCCGGGTGACTCCCCCTTCCCGGTCGTCGACCTTTGCTTACCCTCTCGCTCTGGGAGAGGGAATGGTGAGGTCACGAAGGTCGGCATGCTCGTCTGCTTCGACCACTTCTTCCCCGAGGCCGCCCGGTCTCTCGCTCTGCACGGGGCTCAGATTGTCTGCCACCCATCCAACCTCGTGATGGAATACGCCCACACCAACACCGTCACTCGGGCAGTTGAGAACCGCGTCTTCTGGATACTGGCGAATCGCACGGGATCGGAGACCCTCGACGAGAAGACCCTGGCTTTCAACGGCGCGAGCCAGATTGTCGCTCCGGACGGCAAGCTGCTCGCTCGGGCCGGTCCGGATACGGAAGAAGTCGTCATCGTCGATATCGATCCCGCCCGTGCCCTGGACAAGATGGTCACGCCCCGCAACGATCTCTTCCACGACCGCCGCACCGACCTCTACTCAGTGTAGGTACCAAGCCTGGACCGCCACAGGTATTCGAATCGCACGCTGGTTTAGGGGCTCTCGGGGCACGGGGCTGTTGACGGAGGTCGCCTCTCGTCTGAGTCAATCCGACCGCGCGGGCTCAGCCCCACGCCTGCAACCCGCAGCCTAGAACGCGGGCTTTCGCCCGCCACTGACGGTCTCCCGTTCCTCTTTCCGCATCGTTACCTTGACCTCAACCTCAGCCTCTTCGCGCCTACCTCGTCACCACGACCTTGCGGACTGCCTAGGCCGGTCTCCCGTCTCCGGCCTTCGGTCCTCTGACAAAGTACACGCCCGGTGCCGGCGCCCGAACGTCATTCGCACCCGGCCTTAGGTCGAGCACCTTGCGCCCGCCGATGTCCAGCAGCTCGGACCGGTCTCCCGTCTTCTGTCCCCGGTCTGCTATCATCAGCACGCCGCGGACGACAGTCGGCAGTTTCGCCATTCGGAGCCCGGGGCTCGCCGCTCGCGCCGCTCCCGCCTTCTTCTTGGGACTTCCTGCTCTTTCTGATAGCCTGACATAACAGCGGTGTCTCCTTTCTCGGGCTCAAACCCGATCTTCTAACTACAAAGAACCGTAGACACCGCTCTCTCTTCTTCCACATCTCTTGATGGTGCCTCAACCCTTGAGGTAATTCTCCGAGCAATCCGGAGAGCAACGGTCGGAGCTTACTCGGGAGCAACCCGGACAGGAAACCGCGGACTTACTCGGGCCGTAACGCTCCGACCAACCCGGAGAGGAACGGACAGACCAACCGACGGACTAACCGGGAAGGTAACGCGGAGAGCAACCGGTGGACCAACCCGGCGAATTCCGGTGGAGGTTCATCCGGGAATTGCGGTGGAGATAACCTCCCGGTCTACCCTCTACTGAATCCTGTAATCTATCCGGGGGGTAATCCCCTAGGTGGGGGCGTCAGTTTGGAAGCTTCAAGCCCAAAGCCTCAGGCTGCAGGAAGATAGGATCGAGAACCCATTCCTGACGAATGATACGAGTTCGACTCATACGCGCCGACGCTCCGCGCCGCAGAATCAAGGGCAGGCATTCGCCCGCCCCTGTCTGCTGTCTACTGTCTACTGCCTACTTGCCGCTCACCTCGTCACGACGATCTTGCGGATGGCTTGCGCTTGTGCTTGGGCTTCTCTTACAAAGTACACGCCGGGTGCAAGCCTCCGCACATCATTCGCGCCGGGCTTCAGGTCGAGCACCTTCCGCCCGCCGCTGATGAGTTTAGCTACCAGACTGCTACTCAATGACGAACTTCCGGGCCAGGCTGCCTGAACCGGATTCGAGCTTCAGGATGTACGCACCGCGCGCGAAACCCTGCCGGTCCAGGCTAACCGCGTGGCTGCCCGGCAGCACGCAGCCGCATGCTACTGTCTTCGCCAGCACTCCGCTGACGTTGTAGAGCTTGATGGAGACATTGCCCTCCGCAGGCAGGGAGTAGCGAACTACTGCCCCGCGCGAGAACGGGTTGGGCGAGACGTCGAGTGCGAACCCACGAGGGGTCACAGTCGTGCCAGCGTCAAGACCGCTTGAGGCGAAGCTCCCGGGCGTGCAAAGCCTGCCCCATATCTGGTAGGGGCCATTCCTTCCGTCCATCCAGACCGCATAGACGTTACCGGTGGACGAGACCGTAACATTGGAACACATGTCATAGTAGCCTGGAGAGCCTGGATAGTTAGTGATGAAGCTCGGCGCTCCCCAGGTTCCGGACGGAGAGCGAACCATGCACATGATTCCGGGGCCATCTGTCTCACGATTCCATACGACATAGGCCGAACCGTCGCAGCCAAAGAACATGCTGGGCTGACAGTCGACGCGGACTGTCGGGTCGGTTATCAATTCGAGCGGCTGCCAACCGCTCGTGGTACGATAGGTGTGGTAGATATGATAGTAGCGTTTTCCAGGAACCGTGACCGTATCATAGCTGTGACAGACGATGTGCGGGTAACCGGTCATCGGATCGACGTCGATGTCGGGAAGGATGAAGTGGACGCCCGGAAGGCCCGTCGTCGCGTCTTCCCTTGGTTGCCAGGTGCCGCCGACCCGACGGAGCACGTATACATGGTAGCTGGGCTGCCCGGCTTGTGTGCCATAGTACGCAACCGCCACGTCGCCGTTGCTGGCCGCAGAGATCGAAGCCAGCCCCAGGTAGTAGGTAGTGAACCCGTCTAGTTGAACCTGATTCTGCCACGTGCCCGAAGCAAACTCGCGGAACCCGACGGCATAGCCGTGTTCGTCTGTCACGCTCCAGGTGACTACCACGCGTCCTGGCGCGCAGGCCACTGCCGGTTCACAGTGGGCGTACGTCGTGTGGTCTGTGCAGAGGTCGATGGGCGTCCCGACCCAGCCACCGTTGCCCGATGAGCTCGGCACGCACTTCTGGCAGTAAACGTGATCGTAACTCTGCTTGACATGGTTGTAGCCGGTCCACACTACATGAATGTCGGTGCCGTTGGCATCGAGCGCTATTGAAGCGTGAGGTATGACGTTGGTGCTGAGACCCATGGAACTGAGCACGGTATCAGCCGTCCAGCCGGTCGCCGGGTAGTAGCGCACGTAGTGGAGTGTGTAGACGTTCTTGGCGTCGTGCGTGACCCAGACCAGGTGCCCGACTCCGCTCGCGGCGAAGACAACCTCGTGACCGTTGCCGTAGGCGGTAGAGATCGAGTCACTAGTGTTGGTGATCTGGTACTCCGCGGGCCAGTCGGCACGCAGACGACCGCGATTGCGAGAAGTATTGCGAACTTGGTTCGCACCCTTCCCCCTTCTTGTTCTGCCGCTGCCGGCGCTTCGCTCAAGAGGACATCGGATCTCGAATCAGACTCGACTCCATCCTCCCAACCATTACCCAATTACCTCCTCGGCGTCCCGCGCCGGATTGCGGCTTGCTTCTTCTATCCACGAACAAGTCCATTCAGAATGTCCAACCTCCACGAGCGCATCAGGCGTGCGGGGTGCGAGCCTTCCCCTTTGAGCGTGGGCATTTCGCTCAACCATTCCGAGGCCCGCATCCCGCCGCGTTTGGCTCAGTCGACATCATGAGCGGTGATGCCGGCCGGGCGTACGTAAGGAGGCCTGGTGTCATTCGCGATCAATTGGAGGATAGTCCGCCCAGATCTCCCGCACCGCTCGGGCCAGAGTGAGGAGTTCACAAGCGTCACCGCGGTACTCAAGGCAGACGTAGCCGCCGCGGCTCGGACGTTCGACTACCGCATCGAGCCGGATTTCTCTGGAAGTGGCGTAGCCAGGGGAAAGGGTAAGGACTGAGGCAACGCTGCCGAGCGCGAGCGTCACCAGGGCGGCAGGACCGCTACATTGCCCAGCGCCGAAGAAAACCGCGAGCGGGACTTCCTCAAAGAACGGGGTTGGGGTCTCGGGACTAGGGGCTGGAGTCCGGATTCCGGAGCTGACCCCTGATCCCGGAACCCTGCCCCCTGTCCGAAACGGGCCGCCGTCTATCAGCCCGATGCTCCGCCATGCTGTACGCACATCCGCCGTCGTACCGTGGTAGCGGAGTTCGTTAGCGCTGGCCGCGGTCCGGAAGTTCCCGGGCAGCAGCGCAATCCCGACCGGAGCCCGAATTCCCAACTCCCGAGATCTGGCCGTCACATCCACATAGTCTGTGGTTCGCAACGGTACGTGGTACTTCATCTCTTCCCTGCGCCCGGAATGTGCTTGGTAGTCGCTCAACTCTATGCTGGTAATGGTGGCCTCGTTTCCGGGGTGCGGCGTCTGCACCGCACCCTAGTTCTTTCTTCCGCATGATGCCCTTTCGGCATCCCACCCACCAAAACCGCGCCACGATGCCACGCGGCGCGCAGGCATTCGAAGTCAATGTCGACATCGGCCCGAACCGCTGATGCTGGTCTCTTCATTCCAGTTCTCACCAATGCACGGAGCGTGCCGCCCATGTCAAGCACATTAAGACCCGACAATTCAAGGAGATACGAATATGAGCTGAAATCCTGCCGTGTCCGTCGTCTCATTTACGGTACGACGGCATGATAACTATTGGTAAGTTAATTCACGTCAATACGTAACTTACATGGACTAACACGTGACGTCTCATTCATGAGACGCAGTCTCACCGATGATACGTTAGGGGGGCGGTCGCTGGCGCTTTCCCGCGAGGGAAGGAACGATTGGCAGCCTGCATTTGCCAATCGCAGGTCACTTAGTCTCTTATGTGATGTTTACGGAGCAGGCGATAGAACTGGGCCCGACTGTATCCGCTAAGCCTGGCTGCCTCGGTCGCGTTGCCTTTGGCTTGTTCGAGAGCTTCGAGTAGCATAGCGTGTTCGGCTGCGTCAGCGAGCCTGCGCCGCTCATCGCGCGTGGCCGCGACTGGTTGCGTCGGTGATACCAGAAGTGCCTGTCGAAGTTCAGGAGGAAGGTCGGCAATCTCGATAGCGTCGTCGGAGGCAAGTATCACCGCCCGTTCGATTACGTGCTGGAGTTGACGGATGTTCCCAGGCCAGGGATACTCGGCGAACAGGGCCATGACCGCGTCGCTCGCCCGGCGCACGGCGCGGCCGTGTTCCTGCGCGGTATGGGCGATGAAATAGTTGGTAAGGGCCGGCAGGTCTTCGCGGCGAAGGCGCAACGGAGGCAGGATGAACTGCACGGCATTAAGACGGTAGAGGAGGTCGCGGCGGAACAGGCCCTGGCGTTCGCGGAGGTCCAAGTCCATGTTGGTGGCGGCAACTACCCGGACGTCGACCAGCGTCTCACTTGACCCACCGACGCGCGTCACTGTCGTGTCTTCGATGACCCGCAGCAGCCTCGCCTGCAGGGCCGGGCTCATGTCCGCGATTTCGTCAAGGAAGATGGTCCCTTTGTCGGCCAGCTCGAACTTACCGGGCCGGGCCGCAACTCCGGTGGCCGCGCCTGCTTCAACCCCGAAGAACTCGGCTTCGAGCAGGTTCTCGGGAACGGCCGCGCAGTTGACCGTGACGAACGGTCCATCGGCACGAGGGCCCGACTCGTGCAGGGCGCGGGCGACGAACTCCTTGCCCGAACCGCTCTCGCCGCGAACCAGCACCGGCACCTCGGTTGCGGCAATGCGGGGAACGAGAGCGAGCATCTCCAGCACTTCGCGGTTACGGCCCACGACCCCACGAAAACGGAGGCCGGGAATCTGCGGAGCGCGGCCCGACTCGATGCTCTTCAGTTCTGCCAGCTTCAGGAGCTCCGGCGCGAGCGAACGCGACACGAGTTCGAGCAGCCCGGGCTCGACCCGGGCCGCCAGCGGCTGACCGCGACGGAGCCAGACTAGACCAAGGAGACGGCGGTCCTGCCTGACCGGCAGAGACAGGGCAATGTCGGTCTGGGCCAGGGGCGAGCGAGGATCAGGCAGTTGAGCTAAGTCCGGGTTGCCTCTCACCGCGATTGCCTGGCCGTCCACGAGCACAACGCCCTGCTCGAACTTCAGATTGTCGCAGAGAAGCTGAAGCGCGCGTTCGATAAGGAGGTCCGGGGCAAGGCCAAGGGCGGTGAGGCCGAACAGCCCCTGGAGCAGGGCAGAGTCGCGGTCGGCGCTTACCTCGAGCCGGTACAACAGTCGGCCCGCCTCTTCGGCTTCGGCCACGACCGAGAGCCGGCGGAACGTCCGGGCTGCTGTCTGCAACAGGGGCAGGGCCTCTCCCGAACGCTGGAGTTCAATAAGCAAGCGGCCCCACTGCAGCCGGACCTGGGCGAGTTCGAAGGTGTCGCCGAGCGGTTCGAGCGTATTCTCGGCCCGCGTGAACAGTTCCAGGGCAGGGATCGTTTCACCGCGGGTCGCGGAAAGCAGCGCCCTCACGCGCAGAACCTCGCCTTGTTCCTTACGCAGCTTCAGGTCCGATGCGTGGCGCTCTGCCTGCGCCAGCAGGTCGCGGGCCGCGTCGAGCCCTCCCCGGGCCAGCGCCACCTCGGCCCGCAGGCGGCCGACAGTCGCAAGCGTGCAGCGGTCACCCGTTGCCTCGCTCAGTCGTGTTGCCTCCGCCAGTGTCTCTTCAGCCCGAGCCAGGTCTCCGTTCCGGAAATATGTGCAACCCAGACCGCAGATAGCATCCCTTAGAATCTGCCCGGAGTGCTTCATCTCACGCGCCCCGTCGATGACCTGGCGGAACGTAAACGCAGCGCTGTCGTACTCTGATCGCTTCAGGGCCAGCTCACCCAGGACTATCCGACAGGCCAACAAGATTTCATGGAAGTTATGTTCCTCGGCGATTTGGCTGGCGCGGTATAAGTGCTCGGTCGCCTCGTTCCAGCGGCCCATCACCTCCAGAGTCCAGCCGATGTTGTGTAAGTGAATCGCACGTTGGAAATTGTCGCCGGACTTTACGCTCGCCTCCAGACACAGACGGTAGTACGCCAGAGCCTTGTCCAATTCGCCTTGCAGGCCATAGATGGTGGCAAGCTGATTCAAGGCTGACTGCTCTCCTCGCTCAAACCCGGTTTCCCGGCTCAGCTGCAGGAATTCGTCGAAGCACTCCCGCGCGCGTTGAAACTCCCCGCGTTCCTGGAGTATCAGCCCGACAAGGTTGAGCGCGCACCCGCGGTCTTTCCGGTCGCCGGTGGCGTCAGCGTCCTTGAGCAGCAGTGCCGCGTAGCGTCCGCTCCCGTCGAGGTCGCCGGCCCGGCGTAGCAGTTCGCTGAGGATGGACGCGGCCCTAAACCCGGACCTGGGCACGCCGGCAGCATCGGCCTCTGCGATCACCTGTTCCAGCACCGGCTTGGCGCCAGCCGGGTCGCAGAGCCAGAGTTCCTCCGCAAGCAGCAGCTTAGCCTTGACGCGCTCTGCCGGCGTCGTCGCTTCTGCCAACTGCGCACGCAACACCTGGACCTTGTCGTTGGGGCCGGTCTTATCACTCATACCGGGACTTGGGTCAGCATAGTGACGGCCTTGGCCAAGTCAAGCACGCTCGTGACCCGCCCGGCTTGTCGCCCTTGATCCGACGTTGACCACAGAGCGCCTGGCGCGGCCCCAGAGGCCGCAACCAAACCCGACACAACCGCAGATGAGGCGGATAGCTCAAAGAGGCCATCCACAGATGGTTCGGGTTCAGACAATGTAGAAGTCAGAGAGCAGAATGCAGAACTGCGGATTCGGATTGGCTATCCGCAGATTACCCAGATGACGCAGATGAGTCCCGAATCGAACCCGATTCTTGCGTCGTCACGGGCGGAGTCTGCCGTACTTGCCGGAAACTCGATGGCTCCGGACTCAATCTGTGTTCATCTGCGTAATCTGCGGTTGGTCCTCTCCGGGTCGGGCTTGGGACACGATCCCAATTCCTCGATGGAATTGGGTCATGTCCCCGCCCTGGCGTGTCTGCATCGTCTGCGTAGTCTGCGGATGACTCCTGCAATATCGGAACCAAGGGCAGCAACCCGCCGGACTGTTGACACCCGCTACCCGGGAGCTAAACTCTATATAGTTCCAAGTTCGGCAAGCGACCGGCCGAGAGCGGCTCTAACTTCCCGATTCCCGCCCCCAAAAAAGAGGTTGCCTGCCTGTCGGCATGTTACACGACAGCCTCTTGAGTCGCTTTCCGCCTTTGAGGTACTGCGCAATTGATAAGGAGCGTGTATGCGGTTCAGGGTTCTTTTGCTTGTGCCCGTTGTCCTCTGCCTTCCGGTAGCGCTATTTGCCTCGGTGGGAATGACGCTTCCCGCCGGCATCGAACGACTGGCTAACGGTAACACCGTCATCTGCGATGCCGGTTCGAACACTTTGCCCACTGCGCGGGTGATCGAGATCGACAGTAACGAGCACCTGGTCTGGGCCTATATCCACGCCGACATCCTGTGGGCGCACACCGCCACCCGTCTAGACAACGGCAACACGCTGATAACGGCTACGGACAGCAACCGTGTCTTCGAGGTAACTCCCCGGCGCGGCGTTGTCTGGGACATGAGGTCGGGCCTGAGATACCCCAACGAGGCCTACTACCTCGCCAACGGCCACTTCCTCATCACTGACCGCGACAACAACCGGGTCATCGAAGTCGATTCCCTCTTCAACATAGTCTGGAGCTACACAAATCTGACCGGACCTCACGGCGCCAATCGACTGCCGAACGGCAACACTCTAATCTCCAACTCCAGCGGCAGCCCCAACCGTATAGTCGAGGTCGACCCACTCGACAGCGTCGTCTGGCAGTATGCCACCGGTCTCTCCTGGCCCCGCTCCTGCCAGCGCCTCGCGAACGGAAACACGCTCATCGGCGACAGCTATCACAACCGCGCGATCGAGGTCGACTCGATCGGCACGATTGTCTGGACACTTACCGGGCTGTCGACTCCCTTCCAGGCGGCAAGACTGGCCAACGGGCATACGATGGTCTCGACCGGTGCGCGGGTCATCGAGGTAGACGCGGCCAAGAACATCGTCTGGCAGTACCCGCCGGTGTCGGCGGTTGCCGTCGAAACACTCCGGGTTATCAACCCCACGGACGGCTGCAGCCTCTACGTCCACATCCACTACCCGAAGACTGCCGGGCCATCCGCCCAGGTACCCGGGGTCGTGCTGGTGCCCGATGTCATCGCCGCCGGCACCACGTTCGACAGCAACGGCATGGCCGATTCCATCGCTTCCGATGGGTTCGCCGTTCTCCACTTCGACGCGGAAGGCCGAGGCCGTAGCAGTGGCACCGAGAACTATGACGGAAGCGTGAACCAGGACGGACTCGCGGCGTGCGCTGCTGTGCTGGCGGCCCGGCCGTATGTCGACACGACGAACCTTGGTATCTACTCCCGCGGCTACGGCGTGGTCATGGCGACCGGCATGATCGCCCGCCACTCGACGCCACACATCAAGTTCCTGATGGACTTTGAGGGCCCGTCCGACCGTAACCAGATGTCGAGCGACTCCGGCGGTCCCATACCATACCCGGTTGACTCCGACGCATTCTGGCAACAGCGCGAGGCCGGCCGGTTCATCAAGAGCGTACCCGGGGCCTACCTGCGCATCCAGACCGCGACCGACCACACGGGCCGCATCCCTGACAACCACCACGCCATCGCGCTCATTGACAGCGCCACAGCCACCACGCACGGCGGAGCCGGCATGTCGGTCTGGACCCGGGTCAACGACTCAGTCATGAACCTCGTAAGCCACACCTACTCCATATCCAGCCCGCCGGCCTGGGTTCCCGAGCAAGAAGAACGCAACGAGTTGGTTCGCGACATACTCTACCTCCACGAACTGGCCGACAGCATCTTCGTCCACGACGCCGTTTCCTCTTCCCCCCTCATCCCTCATCCCTCATCCTTACTTTCCATCTCCCCCAACCCCTGCCACGGCTCCGCTCTCCTCCGCCTGAGCGCTGGACCGCTCGACCACCCGGCCACTCTCCGCGTGTTCGATGTCTCGGGCCGCGTACATTCGACATTCGGAATTCGGACTTCGACATTCCGGCTTGACCTTAGGTCAATGCCGGCTGGCGTCTACCTCTTGCGCCTGAGCTCGGGCGACCGCTGTGCGAACGCCCGCCTGGTTGTAGACTAGAGGACTCGGCTAGAACCGCCAGCCGACCGACACCAGGCCGTGTACCGACAGGTTCGGCACGTCTGCGCTCCCGTCGGCAACCGGAACTCGCGCCCAGGCGCCAACGAACTTACCCTCTAAGCCGGCAAAGAAATGGTGGCCGAACCCAAGGTACTTGCTTACGCTAACCTGCGCGGCCGGTCCTGACACATACCATCCCAGGATGCCGCCGTTCTCGGGTAACGGCAACCCGCGGATTGTTGTCTCGGGATGCGCAAGCAGAATCCCGGCGCCGGCGCGGAACCGCACTCTCCACTGCTCTCGGACGGCATTTACGAGGATTGGATTGTAGCCGTGGGTAATCTCGAACGACTGCACGTCCGGCGGCGGGTGGTCCAGGTACAGCTTATGGTGGATTAACTCCAGTTCATAGGCCCAGGGGCCTCGCGCTATCCCCACTTTCGCGTCGTAGTAGGGAACATCGGCGAACGGTCGCGTGCTGAAGTGGGCTGTGAGCTTGATATCCGGCTGGCCGGACTGGCGGATGATAATCGGCAGCGGCACGCTGTATGCAAGCCCGTCGCTGACCGATGCGTACACGTGGAACCCCGGACCCTGCGCGAGCTTCTGGTCGGACGACAGGAGCTGCGTGTCTGCCCTCAGAAGAGACAGAACAAGGACCGCACTTAACATCACGGCGTCCAGTATGCCGTGAACCCGGGCAGGTTCAAGTCTGACAGAAGTTGTTCACGTATCACTTGGCCATCGCTTGCTTCTTCCAGGCTGCGGGCATCTTCTCGATGGCGTAGCGCAGAGCCGTACGCGGCATCCGGTCCTTGCACGCCATCACGAACTCGAAGACCTCGCGCGGCCTGCTTTCCGCCAACTCCTTCAGCATCCACCCATACCCCTTCTGCACCATGTCATCTTTGTCCAAGAGCATCACATCAGCCGTCTCATACGCCTGCGACACAAACGGGTTCTGCGTTCTAGCTTCTAGCTTCTCGCTTCTGCCCTCGCCTGGAGCCGCCTTGAGCGCTTGAATAAGCGCGACGGCTGAGGCCCTTCGTAGCCAGCGGTTCTTTGACTTGGCCCAGCCACGCAAGCGGGGCAGGAATTCAGGGAACCTCAACAGAAAGTCGCCGACCGCGCCGCCGCAGAAGGTATCGCACGAGGCCCAGTTGTTGACGTACTTCTGCAGCCATCCTTCCAAGACACTGAAGTCCGAGGCCTCCAGCCTCTTGCTTAGCTTGCCTGCCCAACTAAAGGCAATGCCGTGCTCCTCGTACTTCGTGCCATGGTGAAGCAGTTCGCATATCTCCAGTATCTCGTCCTTGGGCAGATGCTTGACCTTCTTGAAATACTCCTTATATATCCTGCGTGCGTCAGGAGTCTTCACGCCATAGACGTCTATTTTCTCCTTGAAGAATCTCTGAATCGACTCGCGGTACCTCGGGTCTGCCGATACCTCAAACTGGCGCCTGATTGCCGCAACCAACTCAGGCGGTTCCGGGGTTCGAGGATTCAGGGGTTCTGGGGTTCGTGCAGGAGATCTGCGGTCTCTTCTCACTTGCCCTCCAACCGTACCAGCCGGTCTTTGAGGACCTGCTCGTTAGGATGCTTGGCCAATGCCTCCCTGCAGACGCGCAATGCATCGGCCTTCTTGCCGTTAGCCAGGTATGCCTCAATCACCGTATCCCAGAAGTTCGCGTCGTCGGATAGCTCGACGGCGCGGAGGGCATACTTCACGGCGAGATTCGGGTTGCTACCCTTTGAACCTTTGGGCGCGGTCGCAAGGTTCCACGCGATACCATTCAGCTTGCCCGCGAGTTCGGCCTTTGCCCGCTTGTACCCGGGGAATCGGACCAGGAACGCCTCGTAGGACGCGACCTGCGCCGTATCCGGCACGTCACGCATTGAATCACTCAGGCTAGTCCACGCCTTGTATGCGTCGGCGTTGAACTTGATGTTGATGCTGTCCCGATGCGTGTCGAACCACGCCTGCCACTTCGCCTGGACGTACCGCTCCGAATCCGGCAGGTCGAATCCGGCAAAGGTCGAGACGTAATTCGGCACGTTCAGGTCATAGTTGTAGAACGCGTCAATCGAAGGAAACGACATGGACTTGATGAGCAGGTCGATACCTTCAACCTGATACAGGGCGCACAGCGCCTTGCCACACGCGCGCTGGACGTACACGTCGTACGTCTTTGCCGCGTTTCGCAGTGGCTCCACGGCGCGCTGGTCGGCGAGGTTTCCCAGCGCCGTGGCCGCGGCACAGCGTACCGATGATGAGTGGTCTTCGGCAAGAACTTGCCGCAAGAACGGGAGGTCGACAGTGTCCGGTTTCACCTTGCTCACCAGTGTCACAGCCATCCGGCGCACGTCCTCAGATGTATCCGCGGTCGCGAGCTTCCGCGCGAGGGGTATCGCCTTGGCCGACTCAAGCCGGATGAGCGACCGCAAGGCGAACCTCCTCACCTGCGCGTTGCTGTCATTCCCTGCGACAGCTACTAGAGCACTCTCCGCCCCGGCCATCTTCGACAAACCAAGGTCGTCGGCAATCGTAAGCCGGACCTCCGGGTCCGGCGCCTTGAGTAGGCTGAGCACGTCGGGGAATCCCTTGTCACCTACCTTTCCCTGTGCGAACCAGTAGTGCACACACTCCAGTAGGTTCCGGTCCAGTCGTGCATCGTATCTGTGGGTGAGACGACGCGAGATTTGGCGCAGCGCCTCAAGCCCGGATTCAACCACGGCACCAGTGGCTGAGAAGCGACCGAAGGTTCCGGGATTCGAGAGCTCAGTCAAAGCCGCTTCAGCCCGTGTCCCGTCAGTGACTTCTACTAGGCGATTGGGCTCCGGAGGCAGGGGCGGTTCCACTACGCCGATTACGTCGCCGCCTTTCCACTCCATGTCGAGAAAGATCCCGTGGCCGAAGCTATGGGTCTCCGAGTTGTTGGCCCGGTTGCGAACCTGGTAGTTGTCCTTTCCGCCCAAGTCGAGGCAAATGGCATACGGCCACGCGGACGGGTCAGATTCGGGCCAGACCGCGCCGAAGCTATGCCAGTCGTTGAAAAGCACGTCACCTTTGGGCCGGTCGCAGATGTACTTGTCGTTGCCCTTGTAGTCAATCATGAGCGAGAAGGCAAACGGCTTGCAGGCCGTGCCGTACGAGGATGTACTGGAGATGTAGGTGTCGTTCCCTTCGTAGTCAATCAGGAATCCTGGCGAGCGGTCGCCGCCCGAACCCCCGGCTCTGAACCCTCCTTCGTAGACGTCGTCGCCCTTCTTGTCTATGAGTATGGCGTTGGTGACGTGGATGCCCGAACCCTGCCCGGTGCCACAGACATAGTGGTCGTTGCCCTCGTTGTCCACGAGCACACCCAAGGACATGATGTAGCTGCCGCCCTGGCAGTTCCAGCCCTTGCTGACGTACTCATCATTGCCCTTGTCGTCAACCAGCATCCCAATCCCGCCATAGGCGACGAGCTTCTTCTCCCATGGATAGGCTCGGAACGACAGCGCCCCGCCCTGTCCGTAGCCGGGTATCGCGCCCATTGCGTCCTTGGTCGAATCGCAAGCGAGCCGGTACTTGTCGTTGCCTTCAAGGTCGGAGAGAATACCGAGTCCCAGCGTAGTTGCTGACCCTTGCCCGTTGGAAGCGCAGTCGTACACATCGTCGCCCGAGTCGTCGAGTAGCATCCCCAGCCCGAACATCCCCGCGCCTTGGCAGAATGTGTGAGCGCTGAAGGTATCGTCTCCCGCCTTGTCCCACAGCACGCCTACACCCATGATGCCCACGCCCTGCGAGAAGTGCTTCGCCTTGTACACGTCATTGCCAGCGAGGTCAACGAGCATGCCGACGCCCATGAACCCGAATCCCTGCACGTAGTTCGATGCTGGCGCCTCGTACCGGTCGTTGCCGGCCAAATCCAAGCAGACGCTGACCGGCCGGTCAAACGACGTAGCCCCAGCATTATTGAGGTAGACGTCATCTCCACCCAAGTCCACCTCCAACGCCGCGTCGGAGCGGAGTGTGTCGTTGCCGAACCCGGACACGACAATCGGACCGATGGGGCTGTCGAACTCGATAACCGTGTCGGCCTTGGCCCCGGGCCGCAATAGACGGCCCGGACCGAAGCGCTGCACTTCTGCGACGTACGTGCGAACCGCGGCGGCGATTTCCTCGAAGCGGGTGACCGGCTCGTAGCACGGGAACCGGCGGGCCCGGGCGATGAACTCCATCTGAGCGTCGGTGTTGCCGGTCAGGTCGGCCATCCGTTTGCCGTCAGGAGCAAAATAGTGGCCCGGATTCGCACGGAAGAAGGCGCTGTCCTCACCCGTCAGTCCGCGTTTGTCCCAACGGAGACGACCGTCTGCCTTCTCCAGTTCATCGTACAGAGCAGCCAAGGCACGCAGGTGCTCGGGCGACAGCCATGCCCCGAGGTGCTGCTCGACGAACACCCAAACGCTCGTGTCACTCGGAGATGGTGGTCGACCCCCGTTTTCGCTCCATGCGAGTATCTCGGCTGCTGTCGGTGCCACGCCGGCAGGGCCATCTAATCGCTGCCCGCTCACAACCAGGCTGGAGATGCTCTCGGCCCATTGCTTCATGAAGAGCGGCCGACTCGCGACAAAATCGATGACGTCGAACCGGCAACAGTAGCGGTAGCCGCCTTCCCAGCCACGCGGCAGCTCGACATGCCGCACGTCGAGCCCGATGCGCGCCGCAGCATAGTCCAACGGATTGCCGATAGACTCCGGGTGGATTGGCATCGGGGCCGGGTCTTGCTCGAACCACGTTTCCGGGCCGCACTGCTTGACCCCGGCCATGACCGAAGCGACCATTATCAACACGGACACCAGGACTTTCACGCGCCCTCCTTTGACAGCCCACACAACTCCTCACTCACTCGCCACATCCGCACGGCCAGTTCTTGATCAGCGGCATCGCGCGACAATGGTATTGCCTTTCGCCTCTCGAAATACTGGCCGGTCATGCCCGCGACCTCCGGCGCAGTCGCAAGCCAGACGAGCGTATCCGCGCCTTTCTCTGGCGTCTTTCCGCCGAAGAAATCTGCCAGTCGCTTGTTGAAAGCGTAGAACCAGCCCTCTTCCTGCCCCATGTTCGTCTTCACGAGACCGGGCGCCATCACATTGACAGTGACTCCCTTATCCGCCACGCGCCGGGCGAGTTCCAGCGTGAAAAGGATGTTTGCAAGCTTGGAGTTCGCGTACGCCCTCATCGATGAGAACCTGCGCCGGAGCTGCAAATCATCGAGGTCGAGTTTGGCCTGCTTGTAGAGACTGGACGATACGCTCACGATGCGCGACGGTGCCGAGGCGATGAGCAGGTCGAGCAGCAGGTTGGTCAGCAGGAAGTGACCGAGGTGATTGAGCGCCATGGCGTACTCAAAGCCATCGACCGATTCGCGGCGGCGGCTCGGAGACACTCCGGCGTTGTTCAGGAGCACGTCGAGCCGCGCGTACCGCTGCCGGAATTCGGCTGCTGCCGCCCGAACCGCCGCAAGCGACGACAGGTCCGCGGCGATGAACCCGATGTTCTGGTTCCCGAATGCACTCTGCATCTCGGCCGCCACCTGCGCGCACTTCGCCGGGTTGCGGCTGACCAAGACAACCGTCGCGCCCTGCTGCGCCAAGGCATTGGCCGCGGCCCGGCCGATGCCCGAAGTCGCGCCGGTCACGAGACAGACCTTTCCGGTCATTGTACCCATCATGTCTGTGATTCTAGAAACCTGCCATTCTAAGTCAAACTGCTATGCTGACGTGCGTCAGGGAGGGCGGCAGGCGGGTTCAGACCCGCGCATCGCGAAGGGTGAAGACCAGTTGCTCCGGGCGGAGGAGGAGGGCCTTCGATGTACGACTGCTGGTGGTGGTGCGCGACTTGCTCGCGTCGGGCCTGCCAACCGGGCCAGCCCATCACGCGTGAGCAGGACTATTCTTACGAAGACTCCATGGCCTGAGCCCCAGCTTACCGGTCACGCAGAAAAAGTCACTCTCGTCACTCAATACGGTACCTCCGTTTGTGTAATATGGTGGGAGCGTGGCATCAATGCTGTTGAAAATCGGGGCTATTGCAGGTGAAAGGTGCATGCAGACGGACGTAAGCTGTCATCCGGCGTTGGATCGCGTCGACGGTGCTGAGTCCGGAGACGACTTCCCGTAGGCTTCCGTGC